>JAIEQN010000256.1 GCA_019747685.1 Gemmataceae bacterium | reverse complement strand
GTGCCGGGTCCCGTCGATCAGGTCGTTCATCCGGTTGAACATCCGCAGCAGGGTGCTCTTGCCGCACCCGCTCGGGCCGATGAACGCGGCCACCGACCGCTCCGGGACTTCGAGGGTGATGTCGAACAGGGCCTGCTTCGGGCCGTACCAGAAGCTCACCCCCCGGGTGGCCAGCTTCCCGCCCGCGCCCGGGGTGCGGCCATCCGGGGCCGGTTGGGGGCCGGGCTCGCCCGGGCCGGTGGTCGCCCGGGTGGCGATAATGTCGCTGAAGAGCCGGGTCACGGGGGGCTCCGGGGGACGCGGCCGCCGACCGGGCGTCCGCCCGGCACCCCTAGTTGTACCCGCCGACTGTGAAGATTGCGCGAAGGGTTCGGGAGGGCCGGCGGGTCAGTCGTCGACGACCACCTCGCCCCCGTCCCGGGTCCCCAGGGCCCGCCAGACGGCCGACGGGATCGACTCCTGGACGGTCCGGACCGACCCGTCCATCCGGGCGGCGTTGACCAGCCCGGGGTGGTAGCTCCGGGCGGTGACGGCGGCGTGGGTCGGCAGGGTGGCGCTCGACCCCTCCTGGCGGCTGTTGAAGTCGGCCTCGTCCCGGACCCCGGCCATCCCGGACGCGACCTTGGTGTTCGGCGGGAGGACGGTGGTGAAGCTGTTGTGGTGGACCCGGCCGTCCGGCCACTCGGTGTGCCCGGTGTTGTCGTTCACCGTCGGCCCCATCTTCTTGTCCGGGGCGGCGGCCACCAAGGCGGCGACCGCGGCCGCGGTCGCCGGCGGGTCGGCCGGCGGGGCGGTGGTCATGTTCCGGCTGTACGGGGTGAACGCCTTCACCTCGGCGGCCATCAGGGTGTTGCTCAGCCCGTCCCGGATGTCGGTCGGCCGGAGCCGGGCGTTCGGGTAGAACACCCCGTCCCCGCCGGCCCCGGTGGCCGGGTCCCAGACCCGCCACGTCCCAGCGTTGAACCCGTAGTTGTGCGGGTAGACGAAGGGGGCCCCGGACTTGATCCGGACGGTGTCGTTGACCTCGCTCGGGCAGAGGAACACCGGGATGCGGGTCTGCGGGACCCCGGTGTCGAGCTGCTTGTCCCAGGGCGCCTCCAGGTTCACCTTCACCCCGGCGTTCCCCTGCTCGATGTAGGCCAGGATGCGGCCGTGTGTCGACCACGACCCGTTGTTGGTGCCGAACGTCGACCCGATCGGGGCGAGCATGCTCGGCGGGTAGTACCCCATCGCCCCTTCGTAGTTGTGGACGGCCAGGGCGAGTTGCTTCAGGTTGTTCTGGCACTTCATCCGGGCGGCGGCCTCCCGGACCTTCTGGACCGCGGGGAGCAGCAGGCCGATGAGGATGGCGATGATCGCGATCACCACCAACAGCTCGATCAGGGTGAACGCGCGACGGGCTACCATGGTGGGGACTCGCGGGGTTGGTGGGAGGACCGGGCAGCAAGGGCAATTGTGGTGCCGGCCGTCCGGACCCGGCCGGATCAGGGTCCGGCGCGGGCGGCGGGTGGGGGCCGGCGCGCGGTTTACCCACCGGTGGTCACGCGGTGGCCGCGTGGCACCGCCCCGGGCCGGGCCTAGAATGACCCGGCGAACACGGGAGGTCGAGCCGATGAAGGCCCGGAAGTACCTGTTCCCGAGGGTGATCGAGCTGAGCCTCCAGGCCGGCCGGTCGTTCGGGGTCAACCTGTACCTGATCGACGGCGGGTCCGAGTGGGTGCTCATCGACATCGGGCTGGACGACACCCTGGACGAGGTGATCGAGGTGATCCGCGGGATGGACTTCCCGCTGTCGAAGTGCAAGATGATCCTGGCCACCCACGCCGACGCCGACCACGTCCAGGGGTTGGCCCGGGCCCGGGAGCGGCTGAAGACCAAGACCGCCGCCCACCCCCGGGCGGCCGCGGTGATCGAGGCCGGGGACGCCGTCCAGACGTTCGCCAGCATCCCGGCCCAGGGGTACGACCTGCCGATGCCCCGGTGCAAGATCGACCAGGAACTGGCGGAGGGGCAGGAGGTCAAGGTCGGCAAGCTCAAGCTCCAGGTCTGGCACACCCCCGGGCACACCCCCGGCCAGCTCAGCTTCAAACTCGGCAACCTCCTGTTCAGCGGGGACAACATCTACAAGGACGCCTGCGTCGGGGTGATCGACGCCCACCACGGGTCGAGCATCCCGGACTACCTGTCCTCCCTGAACCGCATCCGGGCCGACGACGCCGAGTACCTCCTGCCCAGCCACGGGCCGGTTTTCCGGAAGGACCCGCGGATTCTGCAAAGTGCCATCGACCGGCTGACGAAGTATCAGTTCATGGCCGACTTCGGCACCTGCGCCGTCTCCTGGCCGCTCCAGGAGGAGTGGGAGCAGGACATCCTGGCCGGGAAGACGCCGGACCTCTGACCCGCCGGCCGACAAGGAGGTCGCCGTGCTCCGCGCCGTCGTGCGGCGGGTGCTGCCGTACCGCGTCCGGGCCGCCGTCCGGGGGCTGGTCGGTCCGTCCCGCCGGTCGCTGGTCGACCGGAACGCCGGGCTGGCCGCCGATCTCGCCCGGTCGGCCGCCGAGGCCGACCAACTCCGGGCCGCCCGCCGGGAAGCCGAATCCGAGGTCGGTCGGCTCCGGGGCATCCACCAGTCCGCCGCCGGAGAAATCGCCCGGTTGCGGGGCGAGTTGGGGGCGGTCGGTTCCGAGGCCGGCCGGCTGCGGGCCGCGGTGACCGCCGCCGAGGCCGACGCCGTCCGGCTCCGGGACGAGTTGGCGGCGGCCGCCGCCGACTCCGACCGGACGAAGGCCGAACTCGCCGCCGAGGCCGACCGGTTCCGGGTCGAGATCGACCGGCGGGCGGCGGCCGAGGCCGAGGCGCACGCCGAGGTCGGCCGGCTGCGCGAAGCGGAGCAGAACGCCCGGGCCGAGGCCGACCGGCTGGACGCCCTCTACCTCTGCTCCCGGGCCGGGCTGACCACCCCGGCCGGGGTGAAGTCCGACGACGAACTGCTGGCCGCCCTCCGGGCCGTCGGGGTCCCGGCCACCGCCGCCGACCGGGTCATCCTGCACGTCGGGTTCGGGCACGCCGCCACCACCTCGCTCCAGCACGGCTTCTTCGGCAAGCGGGACGACCTCCACTACCTCGGGCTGCCCTACGCCGACGCCGGCGGGTTCTTCTCGTCCCTGAAGTACGCCGACGACGATCACGTCCCGCCGGCCGACATGCTCGGCTGGTGCCGGGACCTGATGTACGGCCACCCGGACCGGGGGGGCCGGCCGATCGTCGTGTCGGACGAGATGTTCGCCGAGACGGCCGAGGTCTACTACGCCCCCCGGCACCTGCCGCCGGCCGTCGTCGCCGCCCGGCTGAAGCGGTACTTCCCGGCCGCGAAGGTCGTCTTCACCGTCCGCCGCCAGCCGGACTACGTCACCTCGCTCTACTTCAACCTGCGGCGGAACTACGCCTACCTGGCCGGGATGCCGATGCCGCCGTTCGCCGAGTGGTGGTGGGGGACGCACACCCAGGTCTGCCACCCGTACCTGCAGAACGTCGACTACGCCCCTCTGGTCCGGACGTACTGCGAGTTGTTCGGCCGGGAGGACGTGCTGGTTCTGCCGTTGGAGGCGCTGAAGGCGGGCGGCCCGGCGGCCTACCTCGGCCGGCTCGGGGCGTTCGCCGATCTACCGATCGGGGACACGGACGTGGAGCGGTTCCGCAAGCCCCACAACGCCCGGATGTCGGTAGTGGAAGATCGGGTGGCCGACCTGCTCGCCGCCCGACACACCGCGGCCGACGTTCGCAAGGTCCTAGAGAACCCCGCTCTCGCCGAGCTGATGCCGCAATCGGCCCCGGCCACGCTCGACCTGGGTGACGAGGTGCGACGAGACATCCACGGCCGGGCGGCGGCCGGGAACCGGTGGCTGGCGGCCGAGTTCGGCCTACCCCTGGCCGACTGGGGCTACCCGGTCTGACCCGGCCCGCCGGGCGGCGAGCCGGTCCGTCGCCCACTGGACGGCGACGAAGAAGACGGGCGTGAGGAAGACGCCGAACGCCGACACCCCGATCATCCCGGCGAACACCGCCGTCCCCAGGGCGTGCCGCATCTCGGCCCCGGCCCCCTCGGCCAGCACGAGGGGGACGACCCCGATCACGAACGCCACCGAGGTCATCACGATCGGCCGGAGCCGGAGCCGGCAGGCCTCGAGGGCCGCGGCCCGGCGGTCGGCGCCGGCGTCCCGCCGCTGCTTGGCGAACTCGACGATCAGGATGGCGTTCTTGCACGCCAGCCCGACGAGGACGACGAACCCGACCTGGGTGAAGATGTTCACCTCCAGCCCGGCCAGCCGGACCCCGACCGCCGCGCTCAGCAGGCACATCGGCACCACCAGGATGACGGCCAGCGGCAGGGCCCAGCTCTCGTACTGGGCGGCCAGCACCAGGAACACCAGCACCACCGATAGGACGAACGCCTTCGTGGCGGTGTCGCCGGTCTGAAGCTGTAACAAGGCCAGCTCGGTCCACTCGGTCCGCATGCCCGGCGGGAGCTGGTCCCGGGCCGCGGCCTCCAGCGCCCCGATCGCCTGCCCGGAGCTGACCCCGGGGGCTGGAGTGGCGTTCACCGCCGCCGCCGGGTAGAGGTTGTACCGCTGGACCATCACCGGCCCGGTGACGGTGTCGTCGACCTTGAGGAACGACCCGACCGGGACCATGTGCTCGGCCCCGGCCGCCGCCCGCGGGTTGCGGACCTTCAGCCGCTTCAGGTCGGCCACCCGCTCCCGGTACGAGGCCGCGGCCTGGAGGTTCACCTGCCACGTCCGCCCGAACCGGTTGAAGTCGTTCACGTACAGCGAGCCGAAATACACCTGGAGTGCGTTGATAATCTCGTTGACCGGCACCCCGATGACCTGGGCCGCCACCCGGTCGATCTCCAGGAACAGCCAGGGGGTGTCGGCCCGGAACCCGGCGAACACGTCCCGCAGCTCCGGCCGCTCGCCGGCCGCCGCCGCGACCACCCGCCCGGCGGATTCCAGCTCCTTCGCCCCGGTGTCGCCCGGGTCCTCGACCACCAACTTGAACCCGCCCGCGGTCCCGAGGCCGTCCACCGGCGGCGCCCCGAATACGTTCACCACCGCCCCGGGGACCCGCTCGTTGAACTCGGGCTGGAGCCTGGCGGCGATCCAGTCGGCCCCGCGGTCGTGGGCCAGCCGCTCCGGGAACGGGTCTAACATCACATACATGGTTCCGAAATTCGGGGCGTTGGCGTTCAGCAACACCGACTGGCCGGACACGGTGACGGTGTGGCGGACGCCCGGCGTCTCCCGGGCGATCTCTTCGAGCCGCCGCATCTGCTCGGCCGTCCGGCCGAGCGACGCCGCGTCGGGGAGCTGCACGTTGACCAGAAGGTAGCCCTTGTCCTGGGCCGGGATGAACCCGGCCGGGGTGGTAGCCAACGTGTAGTACGTCAGGTAGAGCAGCCCGCCGTACCCGGCGAGGACGAGGACGCCCAACCGGAGGGCGACGCCGACCAGCTTCAGGTAGCCAACGGTGACGGCGTCGAAGCCGACGTTGAAGAGGGTGAAGGCCCAGCCGAGGACGCGGTTCAGGGCGACCCGCAGGACGTACCCGGCGGCCAGCCCGATCAGCCCGGCGACGACGGGAACGAGCCACGGCAGGGCCGGGGCGACCCACGCCTGGTACTCCGCCGGGAGCCGGTCGAGGGCCTGGCCCACGTGTTCGGCCAGGAACCAGTACGCCAGGGCCGCCCCGACCAGCGGGAACGCCGCCCGCGGCAGCGGCTCCCGCTCCTGGTGGGCCTCCTTCGGCTGCAACAGCAGGGCGCACAGGGCCGGGCTGAGGGTGAGCGAGTTGAACGCGGAGAGCAGCGTGCTAACCGCGATGGTGACGGCGAATTGGCGGTAGAACTCGCCGACAATGCCGCCGATGAACACGCACGGCACGAACACCGCCGACAGGACCAGCCCGACGGCCACCACCGGCCCGGCCACCTGGTCCATCGCCAGGACGGTGGCGTCCCGGGGACTCATCCCGCCCTCGATGTGATGTTGGACCGCCTCCACCACCACGATCGCGTCGTCTACGACAATTCCCACCGCGAGGACCAAGCCGAACAGGGTGAGGTTGTTCACCGAGTAGCCGAGCACGGCCATCGCCGCGAAGGTACCGATAATCGCCACGGGCACCGCCGCGAGCGGGATGATGGCGGCCCGCCACGACTGCAAAAACACCAACATCACCACCGCCACCAGGATCACCGCGTCCCGGAGCGTCTTGAACACCTCGGTGACGGACTCCTCGATGAACGGGGTGGTGTCGTAGGCGATGGCGTAGTCGAGGTTCTCGGGGAACTTGGCCCGCAGCTCGGCCATCTTCTCCTTGATCCCGCGGGCCGTGTCGAGGGCGTTCGTCCCCGGCAACTGGTACACCGACAGGGCGACCGACGGCTTGCCGTCGAGGGTACACGTCTGGTCGTAGGACAGCGCCCCCAGCTCGGCCTCGGCCACGTCCCGCATCCGGACGATCCGGCCGTCGGCGGCGGCCTTGAGGATCATGTCGGCGAACTGCTCCGGCACCGCCAGCCGGCCGAGGGTGTTGATGGTGTACTGGAACGCCTGCCCGGCCGGGGCCGGCGGCTGCCCGACCTGCCCGGCCGCCACCTGGGCGTTCTGCTGGTTGACCGCGGCGACCACGTCCGCGGCCGACAGCCCGCGGGCGGCCAGCCGGGCCGGGTCGAGCCACAGCCGCATCGAGTAGTCCCGCTGGCCGAGGTAGGTGATGTCGCCCACCCCCGGCAGCCGGGCCAGCTCGTCCCGCAGCCGGATGGTGGCGTAGTTGCTCAGGTACAGCAGGGCCTCCTGCTGCCGCCGCTCGGCCTCCTCGCGGACCTCCTTCGGGGCGTCGGCCGGCGGGTCGGGGAGCTGCGCCGTCGAGTACAGGTTGATGATCATCAACTGGCTGGGCGACTTCTTCTTCACCAGCACGCCCCGCCGGCTGACCTCCGGCGGCAACTTCGGGGCGGCCAGGTTCACCCGGTTCTGGACCAGCACCTGCGCGATGTTGAGGTCGACGCCGGGCTTGAAAGTGACCGTCAGTGTGTAGGTGCCGTCGTTGGTGGACGTGGACGACATGTACATCATGTCCTCCACGCCGTTGACCTGCTCTTCGATCGGCGAGGCGACGGTGTCGGCCACGACCCGGGCGTTGGCCCCGACGTACACGGCCGACACCTCGACCGTCGGCGGGGTGATGTTCGGGTACTGGGCCACCGGCAGCCCCGACAGGGCGACCGCCCCCGCAAGTGTCACCAACACCGATAACACGGTTGCGAAGATCGGCCGGTCGATGAAGAACCGCGTAAACATGATCCGTTCCGACAGGTTGCGGCGAGCGGCCGGCCTGAGACGGCCACTCGCCGGTCAGGCCCCAAACTTCCGCCGGGCCAGCTTGCGGACCTTCGCCCCGGCCGCGGCCACCGCCGCCCCGGCCAGCGGCCGGACGTACCGGAAGCTGAGGGCGTACAGGGCGCCGTCGCTCAGCTTGCGGAGCCACGGGTGGGTGAATAGCCGGGTCCGGGTCAGCCGGTCCACCACCGCGAAGAAGATCGGGGTGAGGACGATGCCGAACGCCGTCACCCCGATCATCCCGCCCATCACCGCCACCCCCAGGGCCTGCCGCATCTCGGCCCCGGCCCCCTTGGCCACCGCCAGCGGCACCACCCCCAGGATGAACGCCACCGAGGTCATGATGATCGGCCGGAACCGGAGGGCACACGCTTCCAACACCGCCGTGCGGAGTTCAACACCATTATCCCGGGCCACCTTCGCGAATTCCACGATGAGGATGGCGTTCTTACACGCCAGCCCCACCAACACCACGAACCCGACCTGGGTGAAGATGTTGATGTCCTGCTTGAAGATGCCCATCTTGGTGAGGCGCCGGCTCACCGCGGAAATCACTTCGCGGTCGAACCACGTCCCGGCGTCGAGCAGCCTCGCGCCCCACCCCCACAGACCGTCCGGCGTCACCCCCCAGACCCGCAGCGTCTCGGCCGCCGACCCCGGGTCGGTCAGCCAGACGGCGAACAGGGACGACGCCACGCAGACCGGCACCACCAGGATGACGGCCAGCGGGAACGCCCAGCTCTCGTACAGGGCGGCCAGGATGAGGAAGACGAACGACACGGACAGGGCGAACACCAGCACCGACGTGTCGCCCCGGAAGGCGTACCCGCCGGGCAGCCGCAGCTCCGCCTTCCCGGCCTTCTCCTCCAGGTACGTCAGCTCGGTCCACTCGAACCCCATCGTCTGGGCCGGCAGCTCCTGCTCGGCCAGCCGCTCGACCACCCGCCGGGCGTCGCCGGTGCTGAACCCCTGGGCCACGTTCCCGTTCACCGCCGCCGCCGGGTAGGTGTTATAGCGCGTAATAACTAGCGGCCCGGCCTGCTCCCTCACCGCCGTGACGGCCGCCAGCGGCACCATCTCGCCGACATTATTCCGCACCTTCAGCTTGCGGATGTCTTCCAACTGGTCGCGGGCCTTCGGGTCGGCTTGTACATTGACCTGCCAGGTCCGGCCGAACCGGTTGAAGTCGTTCACGTACCGGCTGCCCATCGACGCCTGGAGGGTGGCGTACACGTCGGCCAGGTTGACGCCCCGCGACAGGCAGGCGGCCCGGTCCACGTCCAGGAAGATTTGCGGCGAGTTCGTCTTGTAGACGGTGAACAGGTCGTTGAGCTGCGGCTGTTGGTTCGCCTTGTCCACGAGGTTTTTGGTCTGCACCTCCAGCGCCTTGGCGGTGGCGTCCGGGTCGCCCAGGTCGCCCCGGACCTCGACCATCACCCGGAAGCCCCCGGCCCGGCCGAGGCCGCTGACCGCCGGCGCCCCGAACACGTTCACCTGGGCCCCCGGCACCTTCGCCGCGAACCGGTCGGCCAGCTCCTTGGCCACCCGGGCGGCGTACAGCTTCGGGTCCTTCCGGTCGGTGAAATCGTGGAGGATGATGAACATCGACCCGAAGTTCGACCCGTAGGCGCTGAGGACGAACGAGTTGCCGGCGATGGCGTTGACGTGCTTGACCGGCCGGACCTTCTTCACCCAGACCGTCCGGCCGTCGCGTTCCACCACCGCGGCCCCGCCCTCGCCCTCCCGGGCGTCGACCTCGACCTCGTAGTCCATCGCCGCCTGCGCGATCGCCTGGTTGGCCTCGACCGTCCGCTCGGCCGACGCGGCGTCCGGGAGCTGGATGCTGGCGATCAGGTAGCCCTTGTCCTGCTGGGGGATGAACCCGGTCGGCAGTTGGGTGTACCCGTACCCGCCGGCGGCCAGTAGGCCGGCGTACCCGGCCAGGACGAGGACCGGCACCCGCAGCCCGAACCCGACCAGCCGGACGTACGACCGCGTGAGGAAGGAGAACGGCCAAGGGATGAACCTCGTCCACCGACGGGCGGCCGGGCCGCGGGCCTTCTTCGGCTTGAGCAGCAGCGCGGCTAGGGCCGGCGAGAGCGTCAACGAGTTGACGGTCGAGATGACGGTGCTGACGGCGATGGTCAGTGCGAACTGCCGGAAGAAGGCCCCGACGATGCCGGACAGGAAGGCGCACGGGATGAACACCGCGGCCAGCACCACCCCGACCGCGACCACCGGCCCGGACACCTCGTCCATCGCTCGGATGGTCGCCTCCCGCGGGGCAAACCCCAGCTCCAACTTGTGTTGGACGGCTTCGACGACAACAATGGCGTCATCAACAACAATGCCGACGGCCAGTACCAGGCCGAACAGTGTGAGGTTGTTGATGCTGAACCCGGCTAAATACATGGCGGCGAAGGTGCCGACGATGGCCACCGGGACGGCGGCCAGCGGGATCAGGGCGGCCCGCCACGACCGGAGGAACACCAGCACCACCAAGGCGACCAGGATGATCGCGTCCCGGAGGGAGAGGACCACCTCCTTGATCGACTCCCGGATGAACGGGGCGGTGTCGTACCCGACCTCCCACCGGGTGCCGGGCGGGAAGTGCCGGCCGAGGTCCTCCATCTTGGCGTGGACGGCGGCGGCCGTCTCGACCGCGTTGGCGTTGGACAGGAGGAAGACGCCGAGGCCGGTGGTCGGCTTGAGGTCGAACCGGGAGTTCACGTCCGAGTTCCGGGCGGCCAGCTCGACCCGGGCCACGTCCTTCACCTTCACTACCTGCCGGTCCGCCCCGACCTTGACCACCACCTCGCCGAACTGCTCCTCGGTGACGAGCCGGCCGAGGCCGCCGACGGTCAGTTGGAACGCCTGGGCGACCCCGGCCGGGGGCCGGCCGACCTGCCCGGCCACCACCGACAGGTTCTGGGCCCGCAGGGCGGCGACCACGTCGGCGGCGGACAGGTTCCGGGCGGCCAGCCGGTCCGGCTCGGCCCACACCCGCATGGCGTAGTCCCGCTGGCCGAAGATGGTCACGTCGCTGATGCCCGGCAGCCGGATCAGTTCTTCCTTGATGTGCAGCGAGGCGTAATTGCTCAGGTAGAGTTGGTCGTAGGTCCCGTCCGGGCTGTTGAAGCTGATGGTGAGGAGGAGTTCCGGGGACCGCTTGCGGGTGGTGACGCCGGTGGCCCGGACCACGTCCGGCAGTTGCGGCATGGCCAGCGACACCCGGTTCAGCACCCGGACCTGGGCCATGTTCAGGTCGGTGCCGGGGTTAAACGTGACGGTGAGCGTATACGTCCCGTCGCTGGTACATTGCGAGGACATGTACATCATGTCCTCGACCCCGTTGACCTGCTGCTCGATCGGGGCGGCGATGGTCTCGGACACCACCCGGGCGCTGGCCCCGGGGTAGTTGCAATCGACCTGGACCGTCGGCGGGGTGACGGACGGGTACTGGGCGACGGGCAGGCTGCCGGCCGCCAGCCCGCCGGCGAGCGTGACCGCCAGCGACAGGACGGCGGCGAAGATCGGCCGGTCGATGAAGATGCGGGGGATCATGGGGTAGCGGGCAGTTGGCGGCGGGCAGTGAACAGAGCCGACCGGCCCGGCGGTCCGGTCCCGGCCTACTTACCGGTGGCTGCCGGCGGCTTGGGGCCGGTCTGCCCACTGCCCGCCGCCGGCTGCCCACCGCCGCGGGGGTTGACCTTCGACCCGGGGCGGACCCGCTGGAGGCCGCTGACGACCACCCGGTCGGTCGGCTTGACCCCCTCGCCCTCCTTGTCGGCCGGCTCGATCACCCGCAGCCGGCCCTCCTGGGGGCCGAGCCGGACCCGCCGGTAGACGGCCTCGTCCTTGTCGTTGAGGACGTACACGAACCGCTGGCCCTGGTCCGACCCGATGGCCTCCTCCGGGATCAGGAGGCCGGGGTGCTCGCGGCCGACCGGCAGCCGGACCCGGACGAACATCCCGGGGGACAGGAGCTTGAGCCCCCTCAGGTCGGCCTCGGACGCGGCCGCCGCCCCGACCACGGCCGGCAGGGCGTGGTGCTGGAGGCTCGGGTTGGGCATCTCGGCCCGCAGCCGGAGGGTGCCGGTGTTCGGGTCGAGCTGGTTGTCGGCGAACGTCAGCGGGGCGGCGAACGAGAACCCGTCCTCGTCGGCCAGCCCGACCTGCACGTCCAGCCGGGCGTCCCGGGCGGACGTGACCTTGCCGCCGGCGATCAGCCGGCGGACCCGCAGGAGGGTCCGCTCGTCGATGTCGAACGACACGTAGATCGGGTCGACGACGACCAGCCGGGTCAGGGCCGTGTCGTTCTCCTTGACCACCGCCCCGGGGTCGACCATCCGGCGGCCGAGCCGGCCGGTGTACGGGGCGGCGATCTTGGTGTACCCGAGGGTGGTCTCGGCCTTCTTCAGGTCGAACTCGGCCACCTTCTCGGCGGCGATGGTCGCCTCGTACTCGGCCCGGGCCTTGGCGTACTCGTCGGCCCCCAGGGCCGACCCGGTCCGGGCCTTCTCGGCGGTGGCCAGCAGGGTCTTGGCCAGGTCCCGCTTGGCCCGGGCCAGGTTCCGGGCGGCCTCGGCCCCGTCCCGCTGGGCCTGGAGGTAGTCGTCGTCGATGTCGAACAGCCGGTCCCCGGCGTTCACGAAGTCGCCGTCCTTGAAGTACACCTTCTCCAGCAGCCCGGTCACCTGCGGCCGGACCTCGACCACCCGGTACGCCTCGGTGTGGCCGGTGAAGTCCTCGAAGTCGGTCACGCCCCGGGCGGTCGGGTACTCGACCACCACGTCCGGGGGTAGGGCCTTGACCAGCGGGGGCTGGGGCTTGGCGCACCCGGCCAGGGCGGCCGCGGCGGCGAGGAACAGGGCGAGGGCCGGGAGGCGGTGGGTCATGGCGCGGCGTCGGGGAGGGCGGCAGGGGGGATACCGGTTGCCCGGGTGGGGTTTACACCAAGACCCCACCCCCGCGGGTGGCCGCGGCCAAGGCCCGGGTTCTCATTGGTTTGGTTCGGCGACCCGCACACCCTGCGGCCGAACCAATGAACCCGGTCAGAGCGACCGCCGTACCCGGCAGGAGGGCCGAGGCGGGCATTCACATCACGCCAAGATCGGCTTGACGACCTTCCCGTGAACGTCGGTCAGCCGGTAGTCCCGGCCCTGGAACCGGACGGTCAGCCGCTCGTGGTCGATGCCCAGCAGGTGGAGCATGGTGGCGTGCAGGTCGAACACCTCGACCACGTCCTCGGCGGCGTGGTAGCCGAACTCGTCGGTCGCCCCGTGGGTGACGCCGCCCTTGATGCCGCCGCCCGCCAGCCAGATGCTGAACCCCTTCATGTGGTGGTCGCGGCCGTCGCCCTGGGCCATCGGCGTGCGGCCGAACTCGCCGGCGCAGACGACCAGGGTGTCGTCCAACATGCCCAGCCGCTTCAGGTCCTTGACCAGGGCGGCCAGCGGCTTGTCCACCTCGGCGATCTTCTCCTTGATGCCGGCCTTGAGGCCGCCGTGGTGGTCCCAGTCGCGGTTGTACAGCTGGACGAACCGGACGCCCTTCTGGGCCAGCCGGCGGGCCAACAGGCAGTTGGCCGCGAACGACCCGTCGGCCCCCTTCGCCCCGTAGCTGTCGAGGACGGCCTGCGGCTCGGCCGCCAGGTCCATCAGGGCCGGGACACTGGCCTGCATCCGGAATGCCAACTCGTACTGGCTGACCCGGGTGGCGATCTCCGGGTCGTCCACGGCCGCGTTGTGGAGTTGGTTCAGCGTGGCCGCCGCGTCGATCACGTCCTTCTGGCGGTCGCGGTCCACCCCCGGCGGGTTGGACAGGTACAAGACCGGGTCGCCCCGGCCGCGGAGGTGGACGCCCTGGAACCGGCCGGGGAGGAAGCCGGCCGACCACTGCCGGCTGGCGATCGGCTGCATCTGCCCGCCCTTGGCCGAGGTCAGGACGACGAACCCGGGCAGGTCGTCGGCCTCGCTGCCCAGCCCGTAGGTCAGCCACGCCCCCATGCTCGGCCGGCCGGAGACGGTCGACCCGGTGTTCATGAACGTGTGGGCCGGGTCGTGGTTGATGGCCTCCGTCTTCATCGACCGGACGATGCACAGGTCGTCGGCCACCTCGGGGAGGTGCTGGAAGAGTTCGGACATCTCCTGGCCGGACCGGCCGACCTCCTTGAACCCCCACTGCGGGCCGAAGACGTTCAGCTTGGCCCCTTGCAGTTGGGCGATCGGCTGGCCCTTGGTCACCGACTCCGGCATCGGCTTGCCGTGGAGCTTGGCCAGGGTCGGCTTGTGGTCGAACGTCTCCAGGTGGCTCGGCCCGCCGGCCATGACGATGAAGATGACCCGCTTGGCCTTCGGCGGGACGTGGGGCGTGGCGACGACGCCGCCGGATCGATCGCCGGCCATGGCCGTTCGGGGGAGCAGGGACGACAGGGCGAGGGCGCCGACGCCGCGGCACGCCTGGCCGAGGAACGTGCGACGTTGTTGAAGGCGGACGGCGCGGAGGAGGTCGGTCATGGACGGCTCCGGGTGTGGGTCTTGCCGACCAGGGGCTCGCGCCCCGGGCTACGCGCTCCCCGCCCCCTCCGGGGGCTCAAGACTCCGGAGCCCCCGGAGGGGGCGGGGAGCGCGTAGCCCGGGGCGCGAGCCCTGGGTCCGGTGACGCGGCCTACGGCCGCGTGATCGTCTCGTGCAGGTTCAGCACCACCCGGCAGACGCTCGCCCAGGCGGCCAGGTCACCGGCGGGCACGTCCTTCGGCGGGGTCAGGTCGCCGACCGCGAGCAGCTTCTTGGCCGCGTCACCGTCGGCGGCGTATTCCTTCCGGTGCTTCGCCAGCAGCCCGAGCAACACCTCGGCTTCGGCCGGCTTCGGGTCACGGCCGGTCGCCCGGCGGAACGCCCACCCGACCCGGGCCGCGTCGTCGGCCCCGCCGTCGGCCAGCGCCTTCGCCGCGAACGCCTTGGCCGCCTCCACGAACTCCGGGTCATTCAGGAGTGTTAGCGCCTGCTGGGGGACGTTCGACCGCGGCCGGTCGCAGGTACACTCCTCCCGGCTCGGGGCGTCGAACGCGACCATCGCCGGGTGCGGGAATGTCCGCTGCCAGTGGGTGTACAGGCCCCGCCGGTAGACCGCCTCGCCCTGGTCCTTCTGCCACTCCCGGGTCGGGAAGTTCAGGGCCGACCAGTACCCCGGCGGCTGGTACGGCTTGACGCTCGGCCCGCCGACGGTGCGGTTCAGCAGGCCGCCGACGGCGAGGGCGTTGTCGCGGACGAACTCGGCGTCGAGGCGGAACCGGGCCTGCCGGGCGAACCGGTCGTTCCGCGGGTCCCGCTCCCGCAGGGCCGGCGGCTCGGCCGACGACTGCCGGTAGGCGGCCGAGGTGACGATCAGCCGGAGCAGGTGCTTCACGTCCCAGTCCTGACGGAACTCGTTGGCCAGCCAGTCGAGCAACTCGGGGTGGGTGGGTAACTCGCCCTGGGTGCCGCTCTCCTCCAGGGACCGGGCGATGCCCCGGCCGAAGGCCAGCTTCCACAGCCGGTTCACGGTCACGCGGGCGGTCAGCGGGTTGTCGGGCGAGACGGTCCACCGGGCCAGGTCGAGCCGGGTCGGGCGGCCGTCGGTCTTGCCCAGCGGCGGCAGGAACCCCGGGGTGTTCGGCGTCACCACCGGTCCGGACTCGTCCTGCCAGTTGCCCCGCTTCAGGACCCGCACCGTCCGCGGGGTGGCGGCCGTCGTTACCAGGGTCCGGGGGATGGTCTTATCGAACTCGTCCCGGGCCTTGGCGGCGGCCGCCGCGGCGTCCCGGTCGGCCTTCAGGACCGCGACCGGCACCACCGCCCCGCGGGCCGTCAGCCGGGTCTCGGCCTTCGCCGCCGCGTCGGTCAGGTCCTTCAGCCGGCGGTCCTGGTCCGGGGTCGCCACCCGCATCCCGTCCTCCCGCCGGCCGACCGAGGCTTCCTGCACGTCGGCGAAGAAGGCGGCGACGGAATAAAAGTCCTTCTGGGTGTACGGGTCGAACTTGTGGTCGTGGCACTCGGCGCACATCAGCGTCCCGCCGAGCCACACCTGACCGAAGTTCCGCACCCGGTCGGCGGCGTACTTGGCCTCGTACTCCTTCGGCTGCGCCCCGCCCTCCTCGGTCGTCTGGAGCAGCCGGTTGTAGGCCGACGCCACCCTCTGCGAGACCGAGGGGTTGGGCAAGAGGTCGCCGGCCAGTTGCTCGACGGTAAACCGGTCGAACGGCGTGTTCTCGTTGAACGCCCGGATGACGTAGTCCCGGTACGGGGCGACGTTCATCGGGTTGTCGCTGTGGTAGCCGATGGAGTCGGCGTACCGGACCAGGTCGAGCCACCAGACGGTCATCCGCTCGCCGTAGTGGGGCGACGCCAACAGCCGGTCCACCTGTTTTTCGTAGGCGTCGGGCGACTTGTCTTCGACGAACGCCCGGATTTCCTCCGGCGTCGGCGGCAACCCGGTCAGGTCGAACGAGAGCCGACGGAGGAGCGTAACGCGGTCGGCCTCGGGCGACGGCTTCAGCCCCTCGGCTTCGAGCCGGGCCAGGACGAACCGGTCGATCGGGGTGCGGCCCCAACCGCCGTCCTTCACCGCCGGGGCGACCGGGCGGGTCAGCTTGGCGAACGCCCAATGCTCCCCGTACTTGGCGCCCTCGGCCACCCACCGCTTGAACAGCTCGACCTGTCCCGGCGTCAGCGGCGGCTTCTTGCTCTTGGGCGGCGGCATGACCTCGTCCGGGTCGGTGGAGGTGATCCGTTGGAGCAGGGGGCTGTCGGCCGGCTTGCCGGGGACGAACGCCCCGGCCTTGAAGGCGTCGTCCCGGCGGTCGAGCCGGAGGTCGGCCTTGCGGGCCTTCTCGTCCGGGCCGTGGCAGGGGTAGCACTGGGTGGCCAGGACCGGCCGGATGTCCTTGTTGAAGTCGACGGGCGGGGCGGCCGGGGCCGGGCGGGCGAGCGCGAACAGGCCACAGGCGACGGCGGGAAGGGTACGCATGGTCGCTTGGAGGGGGCGCGGGCGGGGGTCGGTTCGGCCGGCGAGGGTGGTATTGTACCAACCCCCGGCCGGCGGAACGAGACCCGGGGCGCGAGCCCCGGGTCTCGTTCCGCCGCCGCTCCGCGGCTTTCGGCGGTGGGTCGTGTCCGGAGTCCCGGAGGGACGGCAGCCTGTAGCCAGGGGCGCAAGCCCCTGGTCCCATTCAGCGGGCCGCCTTCCGGGGGCGGCCGACGTGGGTGGCCGACCCGTAGGCCAGCTCGGCGCTTTCCATCACCGTCTCCGAGAGCGTCGGGTGCGGGTGGATGCTCTCCAGCACGTCCCGGGCGACCGCCCCCATCTCGATCGCCAGCACCCCCTCCGAAATCATCTCCCCCACCCCGACGCCGACCAGCCCGACCCCCAACACCCGCTTGCTCTCCGGGTCCACCAGCATCTTCGTCAGCCCCTCCGTCCGGGCCACGCTCACCGCCCGGCCGCTGGCCGCCCACGGGAACTTCAACACCTCGTGCGGCACGTTCTGGGCCTCGGCGTCCTTCTGGATCAGCCCGGCCCAGGCGATTTCCGGGTCGGTGAAGATGACCGCCGGGATGGCCCGCGGGTCCCACGCGGCCGGCTCCCCGGCTAACACCCCGACCGCCACCCGGGCCTCGGCCGTCGCCTTGTGGGCCAGCCCCGGCTCGCCGGCAATGTCCCCGATCGCCTGGATGTGCGGCACATTCGTCCGCCGCTGGGCGTCCACGAGGACGTAGCCCCGCTCGTCCTGCCGCACCGCCGCCTTGTCCAGCCCGAGGTTGGCAAAGTTCGGCCGCCGGCCGACCGACACCAGCACCCGGTCGAACGTCACCTGGCCCGGCACGTCCTTCCCTTCCAGGGTGGCGACGATGCCGTCCTTCGTGGCCTCCAGCCGGGCGACCTTGGTGTTCAGGTAGATCGCTGCGAACTCCTTGCGGAGCTTCTTTTCGAGCGGGGCCACGAGGTCGCGGTCGGCCAGCGGCAGGATGCCGTCGAGGGCCTCGACGACGGTGATCCTCGTCCCCAGGGCGGCGTACACGGTGCCGATCTCCAGCCCGATGTACCCGCCGCCGATGACCAGCATCGTCTTCGGGATGTCCGGGATGAGCAGGGCCCCGGTGCTGTCCATCACCCGGTCGTCGCCCAGTTGCCACGGCTTCGGCACCACCGGCACCGACCCGGTAGCGATGATGCAGTGCTGGAACCGGATGGTCTGCGGCGTGTCGCCCGACACCTGCACCTCGTTCGGGCCGGTGAAGGCGGCGTGGCCCTTGACCACCTCGACGCCCCGGCCCTTGGTCAACTGCCCGATGCCGCCGGTCAGCTTGCCGACCACCTTCTGCTGGACGAACGCCCGGAGCTTGTCCAGGTCGAGCTGCGGCTCGGGGAAGGCGAGGCCCCACTCGGCCGCCTCGCGGGTCTCGTGCAGGAGCTTGGCGACGTGCAGCAGGGCCTTCGACGGGATGCAGCCGCGGTTCAGGCAGACCCCGCCGAGCCGCGGGTCCTCGTCCACCAGGACGACCTTCATCCCGTGGTCGGCGGCGTGGAGGGCGGCCGGGTAGCCCCCCGGGCCGCCGCCGATGACCAGCAACTGCGTGTCGCGGACGTCCGCCATGTGCGTCTCCGGGAATGCGAGCGGGGGCCTGACGGCCCCCGTGCGGCTGCCGGTATTGTAGGGTCCGGGTCAGTCCTCCGGGTGGCCGAGGAACCCCTTGCCGATGGCGATCAGCCCGAGGACGACGGCGGCCGCCGCCCGGAAGTCCGGGACCCCCGCCCCGCCGAGGGACAGGGCGAACCACAGCCCGCCGCCGGCTACCCCGAACACCCCGCCCCAGACGGCCGGGCTGAGGGTGATCCGCAGCGGCCGCCCCTCGCGGGCCGATTTGACCGCCTTCAACCCCTTCGGGGCCCGGACCGGCCGCGGGCCGGGGGGCGGGCTCGGGACCGGCGTCGGCGGGGGCGGGGCGGCCGGGGCGTTCCACCGGGTCGGGTCGGGGGCCACGTCCGGGGCCTCGGCGAGCAGCCGGAACGCCTCGTCCTCCTCGGCGGCCTGCGGGGCCGGGACGGTCAGGGCAGCCCCGCAGGCCGGGCACTTGGTCCGCTTCCCGGCCAACCCGTCGGCCGCCCGGAACGACTTTCCGCACCCGCACTCGAACGCGATCGGCATCGGCGGCCCCACACGACGGATCAGACGATTACACCAGACGGCCGGCCGGGTGCCAAGCCGGTCAGCCGGCCCGGCCGAGGATGTACCGGCCGGGGTCCACCTCGGTCCGCAGGAGGGCCAGCTCGGCGTCGGTCGGCGCGGCCGTGGTGCCCGGGGCGTCGGCGACGGCCAGCTCGAACCCGGTCGCCGCCCGGACCTGGTCCAGCGTCTTCCCCGGGTGCAAGCTCCGCACCCGCATCCGCCGGGTGTCGTCGGCGAAGTCCATCACACAGAGGTCGGTGATGACCCGGTACGGGCCGGTCCCGGCCGGCAGCCCGGCCGCCTCCCGGCACCCCGGCCCGTCCAGGTAGCCCGGCGTCGTCCGGAAGTCGAGCTTCGGGACGAACTTCTTGCTGTCGTGCTTGATCACGATCAGCGTCCGCCAGCAGAACGAGGCCAGGTCGTTGGCCCCGCCGCTGCCGGGCAGCCGGACCTTCGGCTGGCGGTAGTCGCCGCCGATGAGGGTCGAGTTCAGGTTCCCGTAGGGGTCGATCTGGGCGCCGCTGAGGAACGTGTAATCGACCATCCCCCGCTGGCAGAACTGCATCACGTCGGCCATGCTGGTGGCCATCGCCGCCCGGTGGAAGGTGGTGCTGTCGCCGACGCTAACCGGCATCGTCGGCAGTTGCGGGGCCACCCCGCCGGCCTCGAACAGGATGACCAAGTTCGGGGCGTGGGTCTTCTGGGCCAGCATGGCCGCGGCGCACGGCACCCCGGTGCCGACCGCGACCGTCCGGCCGTCCTCCAACTCCCGGGCGGCGCAGCAGATCATCAGCTCGGTCGCGGTGTACGGCATGGCCAGCCCCGGTTGGCGCAGACAATCCCCGCCCAGGTTGGTAATTCTGTCCGAATCCCCCGCCGCCCGCAACCGCCGGCCCCCGGGTCCCTCCAACAGGGATAGCCGGCCCGCCGCAAGGACCCTCGCGTGCCTACCGTCCCCGCCCTCGGAACCGCCGTCGCCGCCCGGCCCCGGCCGAAGCTGATCCCCGGGTTCCTGGCCGCCCTGGTCGTCCTCCACCTGCTGGCGGTCCTGGCCTTCACCCCCTACGGGTTCACCTGGTGGGGCGTGGCGTCGCTCCTGGTCGGCAACTTCGTCTTCGGGTCGATCGGCATCAACCTGGCCTACCACCGGCTGCTCACCCACCGGGCGGTGGAAGTGCCCAAGTGGCTCGAACGGGTGTTCGTCCTGTGCGGGGTGTGCAGCCTGGAGGGGTCGCCGCTGTGGTGGGTGCTGAACCACCGCATCCACCACCAGAAGAGCGACGACGACGGCGACCCGCACAGCCCCCGGGAGCGGTTCTGGTGGGGCCACATGGAGTGGATTTACACCGCCGACCCGGCCCGGAACCGGCTCTCCACCTACGAGAAGTACGTCCCGGACCTCCTGGCCGACCCGTTCCAGCGGTGGCTGCACCGGGGCCAGAAGTGGGCGTTGGTGTACGCCCTGCATGCCCTCGTCATCGGGGCCATCGGGTTCGCGGCCGGGTTCCTGTTCGCCGACACCACGGAGCGGGCCGTCCAGGTCGGCGTGCAAGTCTTCCTGTGGGGCGTGGTCGTCCGGACGGTGTACGTCTGGCACATCACCTGGCTGGTGAACTCGGCCGCCCACACCTGGGGCTACCGGAACTACGACACCGACGACCGGAGCCGGAACAACTGGTGGGTCGCCCTCTTGACCAACGGCGAGGGGTGGCACAACAACCACCACGCCGCCCCCCGGACCTGCTCCCAGGGGCACCGGTGGTGGGAGGTGGACCTGACGTTCACCTTCGTCCGCCTCCTCCAACTGGTCGGGCTGGCCCGGAACGTCGTCCCGGTCAAGGTGGCCGGCTACCGCCAGAAGACCGACCCCGTGTAACACCACCCGGACACCCCCATGACCTTCCCCGACCCCTCCGCCGGCCGGTGGGCCGGCGTGTCGCTCACGCCCCCGGAACTGGCCCGGTACGACCGGCACGTCGTCATGCCGGAGGTGGGCGTCGACGGCCAGCGGAAGCTGAAGGCCGCCCGCGTCCTCGTCATCGGCACCGGCGGGCTGGGGTCGCCGGCTGCCCTGTACCTGGCCGCCGCCGGGGTCGGGACGATCGGGCTGGTCGACTTCGACACCGTCGACGCCTCGAACCTCCAGCGGCAGATCATCCACGGCACCCGGGACGTGGGCCGGTCGAAGTGCCAGTCCGCGGCCGACAAGCTCCGGGACATCAACCCGGAGGTCAACGTCGTCCTCCACGAGGAGCGGTTCACCTCGAAGAACGCGATGCGGATCGTGGCGGACTACGACATCGTGGCGGACGGGACGGACAACTTCCCGACCCGCTACCTCGTGAACGACGTGTGCGTGCTCTTGAACAAGCCGAACGTGTACGGCAGCATCTTCCGGTTCGACGGCCAGGCCACGGTCTTTCACCCCGCGGTCGGCCCGAGCTACCGCTGCCTCTACCCGGAGCCGCCCCCGCCGGGCGAGGTCCCGAGCTGCGCCGAGGGCGGGGTGCTGGGCATCCTGCCCGGGGTCATCGGCTGCATCCAGGCGACCGAAACCGTGAAGCTGATCCTCGGGATCGGCGAGCCGCTGATCGGCCGGCTGTTGCACTATGACGCCCTGGCGATGACGTTCAAGACGTACAAGATTCGCCGGGCCAAGAACTGGCCCCTCGGCGAACCGCACCCGACCGTGAAAGGGCTGATCGACTACGAGCAGTTCTGCGGCGTCCGGGGCGGGCCGGCGCCGGCCGCGGCGGCCGCCGAGATCACGCCGGAGCAACTCAAGAAGCGGATCGACGCCGGCGAGGACCTGTTCGTCCTGGACGTGCGGAACCCGCACGAGTACCAGATCTGCCGCATCCCGGGGACGGTGCTGGTGCCGCTACCCGACCTCCCGGCCCGGCTGGCCGAGGTCCCCCGCGACCGGGAGGTGATCGTCCACTGCAAGAGCGGGATGCGGAGCGCCAAGGCGATCGAGCTGCTCAAGGCGAATGGGTACGCCAACCTTGTCAACCTCTCCGGCGGCATCCTGGCCTGGGCCGACAAGGTCGACCCGGGGATGGCCCGGTACTAGGGTGCACAGGCCGGGAGGCCTGGGCCACCGGGGGGATTGGTGGCCCAGGCCTCCCCCCCCCGGCCTGTGCTCGATCTACGCCGCCGGGGTAGCGGCCCCTTCATCGGCCTCGGCCGCCGCCCGGTCGGACACCTCGTCCCGCGGCGGGTGGAAGAACAGCAACAACAGCACCGCCCCGACCAGGGACGCGAACATCGAGTACCGGAACACGGCCGGGTAGTCCACCCGCCCGTCGGCCGAGTACTCGGCCTTCAGCTCGCCGCAGATCACGTTCGCCGCGAACGGCCCGACGCCGAGGATCAGGACGTTGAACAGCCCCTGGGCGCTGGACCGCACGTCCTTCGGGAAGAAGGCGTCCACGAAGATGTAGACGGTGGCGAAGAAGAAGGCGTAGCAGATGCCGTGGACGACGTTGATCAGGACCGCCGGCACCTGCTCCGGGTAGTACGCGAAGACGGCGAACCGGGCCGCGTGCCCGAGTACCCCGATCGTCATCGTCATCCGCCAGCCGAGGCTCTTCAGGACGTACCCGAGGAACAGCATGGTGACGATCTCGGCGAGCTGGCCGATCTTCATCACCGGCGTCACCCAGTTGGACTGGATGCCGACCACCCCGCCGTCGGCCGTCGGCCCGAGGAACGTCGGGGTCCAGTAGAAGAAGCTCTGGTGGACGGCGGCGTCGATGAACGTGACCAGGAACAGGACGGCCACGAACGGGTGGCGGAGGAGCTTGGCCGCCTTCAGCCAGGCCAGCGAGTCCTCCCCGGTCGCCGGCCGGGGCGGGGTGTGCGGCAGGGTCGGGCTGATCGCCGCCAGGACCAGGGCGGCCGCCCCGGCGACCAGGAAGATGTACCGCTGGGCCTCGTACTTCGCCGCCCCCACCTTCCCCGTCCCCAGGGCCGTCCCGATCCAGTCCACGAACCCGACCGACCCGAAGTCCGGGACCCGGGACCAGTCGACCAGGATGAAGATGAACGGCCAGGACGCGGCGATCCAGCCGATGGTGCCCCAGGCCCGGACCGGGCCGAACTCCCGGGCCGGGTCCCGGAGGTGGGCGAAGGCGATCGAGTTGGCGATCGACACGGTCGGGACGTAGAAGACCGAGTACAGCAGCATCAGCCCGAAGAACGGCCAGAACTCGGCCCTCTGGCCCGGGGCCGGGTGGAGGAAGAACAGCCCGCCGATGGCCAGCCCGCCGACCAGGTGGCTGAACCCGAGGAACTTCTCGGCCGCGAACGACCGGTCGGCGAACTGGGTCGAGAAGAAGAGCGCGACCAGGGCCCCGACGTTGAACGCCCCGAAGATCATGGCGTTCTGCCACTTCTCGAACCCGAGGCTGGGGATGTAGTCGAACCCCAGCTCGAACCACGCCCCCCAGATGAAGAGCTGGAGGAACATCATCAGGCAGAGCTTGAACTTCAGCCCGGGGACGGGCGGCGCGGCGGCGGAGGACATGGTGCGGGGTCCCGCGGGGTGTCGGGGAATCCCGCGAGTGTAAGCCCCGGCCCGGCCGGCGGCAACGGAAAAAGCCGGCCGGGGCTGAGTAGGGTGGGCGGAAGTCCGCCGCAGGCGGGGTGAGGCCCACGCGGGGGAGGTGAACGCCGCCCGCGTGGGCCTCGCCCCGCCTGCGGACCGCCTCCGCCCACCCTACGCGGCTACTTCCCCGCGCTCAGCTCGGCCGCCTTGCGGGCCACCCCCAGGAACTCCTTGCGGTGGCCGTTCGGGTCGGCCCCGACCGCCCCGGCCGCCTCTTCGAGGACCCCGGCGTAGGTCATCCCGCCCTTGTACGGCGAGTCCCGCAGGAGCTGCGCGAACGCGGCCGTCGCCGCCGCCCACCGGAAGTCGTCCGACAAGTCCTTCCCGACCGCCCCGGCCAACGGCTTGGCCAGCTCCTTGCTCACCTCCCCGTCCGGCTGCTTGTACCGCATCTTCACCGTCAGCCACTCGTCGGACGGGGCCGCCTCCCCCTTCGGGGCCTGGTACTTGAGCGGGTCCACCCCCGGCAGGTCGATCTTCACCCCGACCGGCACGACCTCGTACAGGACCGTGACCTGGTGGCCGCTGCCCATGTCCCCGGCGTCCTTGGCGTCGTTCTTGAAGTCCTCGTCCTTGAGCAGCCGGTTCTCGTACCCGAGCAGCCGGTAGGCGGCCACCTTGGCCGGGTTGAACTCGACCTGGAACTTCACGTCCTTGGCCACCAAGACCAGGGCACCGCCCTGCTCGACGAACACCTTCCGGGCCTCGTCGATGGTGTCGATGTAGGCGTGGTGGCCGTTGCCGTGGTTGGCGACCTCCTTCAGCATCCCGTCCTTGAGGTTCCCCATCCCGTACCCGAGGACGGTCAGGAAGACGCCCGACTTCCGCTCGGCCTCGATCATCCGGACCAGCTCGCCCTGGTCGGTGACGCCGACGTTGAAGTCGCCGTCGGTGCAGAGGATGACGCGGTTGACGGCCACGTCCTGGTAGTTCCGCCGGGCCAGGTCGTAGGCCACCCGCAGCCCGCCGGCCCCGTTGGTGCTGCCGCCGGCCCCGAGCCGGTTGACGGCCGCCCGGATCGTCTCCTTGTCGCCCCCGCGGGTCGGCGGCAGGGCGACCCCGGCCTCGCCGGCGTAGGTCACCACACTGACCGTGTCCCGCTCGCTGAGTTGGTCGATGAGCAGCCCGAGCGACTTCTGGACGAGCGGCAGCCGGTTCGGGGCCTGCATCGACCCGGAGGTGTCGATCAGGAAGACGAGGTTACGGGCCGGCATCGCCTGCGGGTCGAGCTGCCGGGCCTGCACGCCGACCCGGACCAGGTGGTGGTCCCGCTTCCACGGGCACGGGCCGATCTCCAGGGCGAAGGCCACCGGGTCCGGCCCCTTCGGGCGGGCGTACTGGTACGGGAAGTAGTTGACGAACTCGGCCAGGAAGACGGCGTCCTTCGGCGGCAGCTGGTTCTGGTCGAGGAGGAACCGGCGGACGTTGCTGTACGCCGCGGTGTTCACGTCGGCCGAGAAGGTCGAGAGCGGGGCCGTGGCCGGGGAGACGAACTCGTTCTCCCGGAACGCCCCGTACTGCTCGGCGTTGAGCCGGTTGTACTCCTCGCCCCCGGCCGGCGGCGGGACCGGCGCCGGGGCGGCCGGCGGGGGCACCTGGGCGGCCCCATCGCGGGGGGCGGGTCCGAACCCCTGGGCGGCCATCCCCTCGGGCCCGTCGCTGGCGATCCGGCCCTTGCCGTTCTTCATCGCCTTCGTCATGCCCCCGGCCGCGGCCCGGGACTCCGGGGCGGCACCGCCGACCGGGGCGGACGCCGGCTTCATGTCCGGCGCCCCGGCCCCGCAGCCGCACCCCGCCGGGGCGGAGACCAGACCGGCCAGGACGACCAACCGGACCCCGCGCGCGAACCCTCCCCACGGCCCGACCACTCGGCACCGAGACATGACAGACCCTCCGCGGATTATTGGGACGGAGACCGACCGGCGAACGACGTGACGGAATCCCGATCCCGACGCGGGCTGGTTATTCCGCCGGGACCGGGTGGATGAGGTGCCGGCCGGGCCCACCGTTAAGACGCCGGGCCGGGGCGGGCTGTTCGCCGCGGGGGCGGAAAACGATCCGGGCCGCGGTCGGAACCGCGGCCCGGTCGGGGGGTTCGGGCTTGTAACGCCGGCTCACCGCCAGCGGACGGCGAAGCTGGTGTTGCCCAGCACCACCAGCTCCCGCTCGGCGAACCCGCGGTTCTCGGCCCAGTCGAGGCACTGCTCGGCCTCGGTCAGGCTGGCCATCGTCGCCATCCCCCAGTCGGCCTTCGGCCGCCGGGCGGCCCCGCCGGACAGGGTCTCGGCCGCCGGGTCGGTCAGCCCGACCAGGGTGTTCTCCCCGGCCAGGTCCGGGGCGACCGGGTGGTCGCCGGCCAAGACGGCGTGTACGTCGGAGTTGCTGCTCACCACGTAGGCGGCGATCAGGGTGACCGCCGCGGCGGCGACAATCCAGAGGGTGAGGGTCACGGTGTCGGTCCTCGCTCCGGCCCGGTCGGCCGTCGGGCGGCGGCCGAACCGTCGATCAGTTATGCCGCACCGGCGGGGATGAACGGGGCGAAAAACGAGCAGAATCCACAGGTTCTGCCGGTCGAACCGCGGATCTTCCGATAAGGACGGGAGCAATCAGCCCTGACATGAATCCGCCGGCCCGGCCTGGGCCGCGCTTCTCATTGGTTTGGTTCGGCTACCCACACACCCTGCGGCCGAACCAATGATTTCGGTCCGAACGTCCACCGGGCCGGCGTCACTTGTCTCATCGGCCGACGCCTGCGGCCAGTCCAGCCCGAGCAGCGAAACCGGGACCCGCGGCCGGCCGAAGGGTCGGTCGTATCGGGGCGGCGGGGCTGGGCGGGGGGCGTGCGGCCCGGTGCGGGCGGATGATATGGGCAGTTGATTGCCCCGCACCGGACCCATTCTACGCGACGGTCGGCCGGGACCACAACCGTGCGACTGACCCGCGGACGGGCCGTCTACTCGGTCTGCCGTTGCGCGTCCCGGACGATCAGGTCGTTGACCCGCTTGGCGAACGCCGCCGGGTCGGCGACCTTGGACCCCTCGGCGACCACCGCCTGCTCGTATAGGAGCCGGGCGTAGGCCTCGACCCGCGGGTCCGTAGCGGGGAGATTATGCAACCGCCGTGCCGCCT
>JAIEQN010000197.1 GCA_019747685.1 Gemmataceae bacterium | reverse complement strand
ACCGGCCCCGCCATCCCGGCGAAGAGAATCAGTGGTCGCATCGCACCGGCCCCCGAGGCGTTCGCCCGGCTGGATCGTGTCCGAAACTGGCGTCGCGGCCCGCCCGGTGGCTGGGCCCGAGGCCGGGCCGGTTCAACCCCGCTTGGCGGACTTGGCCTTCCGCCCGAAACCGCCTTCCTCGGCGTCCCGCTCGGTATCCTCCTGCCGAACCTGCTGCTTCTGGTCGCCGGTGAGCGGGGCGGTGTTGAGGGCGGGCGAGTTCCCGCACCCCGCCGCGGTCGCCGCGGCCGTAGTCAACACCGCCACCCGGATCAGCACGCGCATCGGTCTCGCCCTCAGTCCAGTGGAACGGCCAGGCCGTCGTCGACGCCGCAGGCGGCCATGAACGCGACCGGGTCGATCCCGAACCGGATGAACCGGACCGACCCGTCGGCCATGACCGCGTTCAGCCCGCCGGTATGGGCCGACCCGAAGTACCGCCGCCAGACCGTCTCGCAGATGCCCGGCCGGGGCGAACCGAACGGGCTCTCCCACGTCCGGCAGGGGACGTTGTTGGGGTCGAGGTCGGCCAGCGGCGGGAAGTGGTAGCGGATGTTGTCCTCGTCCCACCCGCTGTTGTTCCACCGTTCGTTGTCCCCGCCGTCGGTCCCGATCCGGGTGGCCGGGATCGCCTTCTCGGACGCGGCGATCGAGTTCGAGGTCCCGTCGGTGATCCCGGCGACGGTCCGCTTGGCCCCGCGGCCCGGCCAGACGATAAACCCGCCACGGGTGCCGAAGGTCCCGAAGTTCCACTGGGTCCGCTCGTTGGCGATCGGCAGGAAGCCGGTCGGCGGGGGCGGGGCGTCGCCCCGGAACTCGTGGATGTCGCCGGAGAAGATGCCGGCGTTCCCGGCGTAGTCACACCGCCCGAACATGGCCGCCCCGTACCCGATCGGGGCCCGGCGGGTCGGGCAGTAGTAGATCTTGATCAGCTGGCGGGCGACATCGTCCTCGCCGCCGTTGTTGGCGACGTTCGGCCAGAACGGCGGGTCGTCCCGGCCGAGCCGATGCACGTTGTCCTGCTCGATGTACGGCAGGATGCGGTACCAGTGGTTCCACCCGGTCCTGGTGGCCGCCCGGCAGCAGGTGGTGGTCTCGTAGGCCGGCGGGGTCTCGTCGTAGTTGTACCCGGCCGGGTTCGGGGCGCCGCCGGCGGAGATCGCCTGCGGGTCGCCGTCCAACCCGCCCTGGGGGAAGAACCCGTAGCCGCTCTCGTGGTTGTGGAAGGCCAGGCCGATCTGCTTCAGGTTGTTCTGGCAGCTCATCCGGGCGGCCGCCTCCCGGACCTTCTGGACGGCCGGCAACAGGAGGCCGATCAGGATGGCGATGATCGCGATCACCACCAACAACTCGATCAGGGTGAACCCGGGCCGGACGGGGGCGGCTCGGCGCATGGACTTCTCCGCGGGGGTCGGGCCCGCCGCCGGCGAAGGGCCGGCAACACCCCTAACCTAGCCACCCGCCCGGTACGCCGGCATCGGGTTCATCCAATTTGCACATAGACTTCAACATTAACTGTAAGGCTTATAGCTTGCCCGATCAGGTGTGAAGAAATCGAGAATGTCTCCCGCTCCGGTGGCCGGACCGCGGCCGCCAGTACTGTCGGCACCGGCCGGGTGTTCTGCCCGGCCCGGTTGCGGACCCCGCCCGCCGTCGGCATAATGCCCGTACAACCCGCCCTTATCATGCTCGCGGGCGTTTTACCCGGCCGCGCCGCGCGGCGCGGCCGGCCGCCAGGACGGCGGACGATTCGCCACCGGACCACCGACACCGGACCACCCGTCGGACCAAGGACCCCGCCCGCCGGGGTCGGACACGGACTCCCGCGGCCCCCGGGCCAGCCCCGGGCCGCCGCTTAGGCTACCGGGCGGGCGACCGCCCGGACGACGGGCCTCCGGAAGGAGTTGCCCCGATATGGACCCGTACCTCGCCGCCGGACTGGCCGTCGCGGCCGCAGTCCTCGGTGCCGCGTGCGCCTACGCGGTCGTCCGGCTCCGCGGCCGGACCCCGCCCCCGTCCGTCCTCGACACCGCACGCTTTCAAGAAGAGCTGCGGCACGCCCAGGCCAAGGCCGACGAGCTGGTCGAGAAGGCCCGGCGGGAGGCCGACGGGATCACCCGGGAGGCCGAACACAAGGCCCGGGACGAGGCCCTCCGCCGCCGGGAGGAGGTCAACCGCGAGCTGGAGGCCGCCCGGACCGAGGCCCGGGAGGTCGAGCGGCGGGCCGAGAAGCGGGAAGACGCGGCCGACCAGAAGGCCAAGGAGCTGACCCGCAAGGAGCGGCAGCTCGAAGCCCTCCAGAAGAAGCTGGCCGAGCGGAAGGAGGGGCTGGAGAAGAAGTCGGCCCGACTCGACGCCGTCCTGACCGAGCAGACCCAAAAGCTCCACGAGCTGACCGGGCTGTCCCGCGAGACGGCCGAGCGGATGCTCCTGGAACGGCTAGAGCGGGAGCTGTCCGAGGAGATGGCCGGCCGCATCCGCCGGCAGGAGGAGCGGCTGCGACAGGACGCCGAGGCCAAGGGCCGGGAGGTGCTTGCCACCGCCGTCCAGCGGTACGCCGCCGTCCACACCGCCGGGGCCACCGTCAGCACCGTGGACATCCCGTCCGACGACATGAAGGGCCGGATCATCGGCCGCGAGGGGCGGAACATCCGCACCTTCGAGAAGGCCACCGGGGTGGACGTGATCGTCGACGACACCCCGGGCGTCGTCATCGTCTCGGCCTTCGACAACGTCCGCCGGGAGACGGCCCGGCTGTCCCTGGCCAAGCTGATCCAGGACGGCCGCATCCACCCCAGCCGGATCGAAGAAGTCGTCGCCGAAACCCAGCAGGAAATGGACGCCCACATCCTGGAACTCGGCAAGCAGGCCGTTCTGGACGCCGACGTGCCGATGCCGCACGAGAAAATCGTGCAGCTCCTCGGCCGGTTGCGGTTCCGGACCAGCTACAGCCAGAACGTGTTGCAGCACTCGATCGAGGTGGCCCACCTGTGCGGGCTGATGGCCGGCGAGCTGGGGCTGAACCCCCAACTGGCCCGCCGGTGCGGGCTGCTCCACGACGTCGGCAAGGCGGCCGACCACGAGATGGAGGGCGGGCACCCGAAGGTCGGGGCCGAACTCGCCCGCCGCTACGGCGAGACCAGCAAGGAGGTGCTGCACGCCATCGCCGGCCACCACGACGACGTGACCGTCGACAACATCTATACCGTCCTGGTCGCGGCCGCCGACGCCATCAGCGCCAGCCGCCCCGGGGCCCGGCGGGAGACCCTGGAGAAGTACGTCAAGCGGCTCGAAGAGCTGGAAGCCGTCGCCTGCGGGTTCCCGGCGGTCGAGCACGCCTACGCCATCCAGGCCGGGCGGGAGCTGCGGGTGATCGTCAACGCCCACAAGGCCACCGACGCCGACGCCGTCCGCACCTGCCGGGAGATTGCCCGGGCGATCGAGCAGCAGCTCGACTACCCCGGCGAGATCAAGGTGACGGTGATCCGCGAAACCCGGGCGATGGAAATGGCCAAGTAACCGCCCGACCGGTGCGACCGTGCGGACCGGCAAAACCGCTCAAGTTTACCCCGCCCGCCGACCGATACTTACCGACGAGCCTGTGTCTCGACGGGGGGCGGCGATGAGCGACGCGCGGGGGCTGCTCGACCGGATTTCCTCCTTCCGCCAGCGGCTCGACGCGGCCCCGACGGTCGGCCCGGAGCCGCCGCCGGCCCGCGAGTCCGACGCCCTCCGGCAGTCGCTCCGCCAGATCACCGGGGCACCGCCGGTCGCCGAGGGGCCGGTCCCGCCGCTGACCGACCGGGCCCAGCAGCTAGTCCAGTCCGCCCGGCAACTGCTCGACCGGCAGCGGCAGTTCGCCGCCGACCCGCTGTTCGCCGCCAACCCGGCCTCCGACGCCGACCCGCTCGTCGCCTACCACCGGGAGACGGTGGCGGTGATGAACTCGGCCGTGCGGATGGTCCAGGTGCTGCCGCCGTCGCCGACGATGCAGCTCAAGTTGTGCGACGGCCTCGACGGCATCCTCGGCGTCGTCCGGGAGAGGCTGGCGGTCCAGGAGCGGGCCGCGGCCGCCCGCCGGGCCGACGCCGCCCGGATCGACCGACTGGCCGCCGTCCTGGCGGCCATGAGCCAGATGCGGCCGGTCAACCTCGCCCCGGTCGCCGCACTGGCCGAGGAACTCCTCGACGACGCCCGCCAGACCAAGCCGCTGCGGTTCCTCCACGCCGACCCGCTGGCCACCCGGTCGCCCGGAGGGCCGGAGTTCCCGGCCCCGGCCCGGTTCGTCGCCGCCCACGCGGTCAACGTCGCCCAGGTGGTCGCCCGGGTGGTGAACTACGACTACGAGTGGGCCGGCCGGCCGCTCATCCCGGTCGTCGCGGCGTTGCTCATGGACTGCGGCATGCTGCGGGTGCCGGCCGAGGTGCTGGCCCAGCCCGGGCCGCTGTCGGCCGACGCCCGGCGGGTGGTCGAGCAGCACCCGCAGTACGGGGCCGACCTGATCCGCAAGTACGCCCCGGACGCCGGGCCGGTGGCGGCGGCCGTTGCCGCCCACCACGAGCGGGCCGACGGGACCGGCTACGGGTCCGGCCTCCGCGGACACGACATCCCGTCGCTCGGCCGGCTCTTGGCGGCCGCGGACGTGTACGCCGCCCTCTGCTGCCCGCGGCCGCACCGCCCGGCCCAGGACACCCGGGCCGCCCTGACCGACGTGCTGCTCTTGGCCGAGCAGGGCCGGCTCGACCGGGACTTCGCCGAGTACCTGGCCTGCCTGTCGTTCTACCCGGTCGGGTCGGTGGTCGAGCTGACCGACGGGCGGGTCGGGGTGGTGGCCGCGAACAACCCGAACCGGCTCGACCCGCGGGCCCCGGGCCGGCCGGTGGTGGCGGTCCTGGCCGAGGCCGACGGGTCGCTCCTCCCCCGGCCCGAACACGTCGACCTGTCGGTCGCCGGCCGCGGCGGCATCCACCGATCGCTCCCGGCCGACCGCCGCCGGGCCGTGCTAGGGGGTCGGTATCCGGACTTGGCGTAGCGATTCTGGCGAGCGGGGGGCGTCGGCCCCCGATTTCCATTTCGGGCGGGCCGGCTTCGCTGGGCTCATGTTCCCGGCCGGCCGCATACTTCGGCGATGGCCAGCTACCTCGCCGCGACCCGCCACCCGTGGGCGGCGTTCCTGTTCGTCGTCCCGCTCCTGGCGGCCTACGAGGCCGGCGTCGTCTGGCTCGGCGGGGACGACCCGGCCCGGCTCCGCAACGGCGCGGACGGCTGGGTCCGGGTGCAGCTCGGGAACTTCGGCCTGGCCCACCACCTGATCGCCCCGGCGGCTGTGGCCCTGTTGCTCCTGCTCCGGGCCTGGTGGCGGTGGGCCGACCGCCCGGCCGACCCGATCCCGGTGTGGTTCGGGCAGGTGTTCGAGAGCGGCCTGTTCGCCATCGTGCTGTGGCAGTTCGGCCAGAACTTCGGCTCGATGATCGACCGCACCGGCATCCGCCTGGACGTGACGGTCGGGCCGGGCCAGGCCGCCCGGGTCCTCACCTTCGTCGGGGCCGGCATCTACGAGGAGGTGATCTTCCGGCTCGGGCTGTTCGGCGGGCTGTGCCTGGTGCTACGAATGGCCCACGTCCCGACGCTGCTCGGGGTGCCGCTGGCGGCCCTGGCCGGTGCGGCCGCCTTCGCCGCCGCCCACCACCTCGTCCCCGGCGGCGAACCCCTCAACCCGGCGGTGTTCCTGTTCCGGACGGCCGCCGGGCTGTACTTCACGACCTTGTACGTCGCCCGCGGGTTCGGGGTCGCGGTCGGGGCCCACGCCGGGTACGACGTACTAATCGGCACCTCCGGCTGACGGCCCGGACGGATTGGTTCCAGGCGACGCACACCCCCCACGCCTGAACCAAATTACCCGACTGGAAGAAACAACGTCAGACCGATCACCGGCGATCAGCTCCGTAGCCCGATCGAGACGTATTTCGTTTCCAGGTAAGCCTCTAGGCCCTCGTGGGCCAGCTCCCGGCCCATCCCGGACTCCTTCATCCCGCCGAACGGGCACTGCGGCGTCGCCGGGACGGGGTCGTTGACCCCGATGATCCCGGCTTCCAGCCCCTCGGCCATCCGCCAGGCGACCGACAGGTCGTTGGTGAAGACGTAGGCGGCCAGCCCGTACCGGGTGTTGTTCGCCGCCGCGATCACGTCATCCAGCTTGGAGAAGTCGAGGACCGGCATGACCGGGGCGAACGGCTCTTCCGTCAGCATCTTGGCGTCTGGCGACAGGCCCCGCAGGACCGTCGGCTCGAAGAAGTAGCCGCGGTCGAACCGGTCCGACTTCTTGCCGCCGGTCAGGACCTGGGCCCCCTTCCCCTGGGCGTCGTCGATCAGCGCCTGGGTGTTGTCCATCGCCTTCCGCTCGAACATCGGGCCGACGGCCACGCCCTCGTCCAGCCCGTTGCCGAGCTTCAGCTTCTTGGCCTCCTCGACCGCCGCCTCGGTGAACTTCTTCTCCACGTCCTTGTGGACGAAGAACCGGCTCGGGCTGATGCAGACCTGGCCGTTGTTGCGGAACTTGCCGGTGACGGCCGCCTTGGCCACGACCTCCGGGTCGGCGTCCGGGAAGACGATGAACGGGGCGTGCCCGCCCAGCTCCAGGGAGAGCCGCTTGACCTGGTCGGCCGCCTGCTTCATCAGTTTTTTGCCGACCTCCGTGGAGCCGGTGAAGCTAATCTTCCTGACGGCCGGGTTCGCCATGAACTCGTCGGCGATCTCGCCGGCCGATCCGATGACCAGGTTGGCCACGCCCTTCGGCAGCCCGGCGTCGATCAGGCACTCGAACACGCCGATGAGGCACAACGGCGTCTGGCTGGCCGGCTTGCAGACGATGGTGCAGCCGGCGGCCAGGGCCGGGGCGATCTTGCGGGCCTGGAGGGTGATCGGGAAGTTCCACGGGCCGATCGCCCCGACTACCCCGACGGGGTGCTTGAGGACCAGGTGCCGCTTGGCCGGGTTGGACGGCGGGATGACCTGCCCGTAGGCCCGCTTCCCCTCCTCGGCGAACCACTCGAAGGTGTCGGCCGAGTGCAGCACCTCGCCCTTCGCTTCCGCCAGCGGCTTGCCCTGCTCCAGGGTCATCGTCCGGGCCAGGCCGTCGGCCCGCTCCCGCATCAGGTCGGCCGTCTTCTTCAGGACCTTCGCCCGGTCGTAGGGGGTCAGCTTCATCCAGGTCTTCATCGCCTCGGCGGCCGCGTCGATGGCCCGCCGGCAGTCCTCCCGGGTGCCGCTGGCGACCTCGGCGATGGTCTCCTCCGTCGCCGGGTTTTCGACCGCGATCGTCTTCCCGGACGACGACTTGACCCACTCGCCGTTGACGAACAGGTGGCGGTTCTTGACGGGCAACTCGGCGGTGGCGGCCATGATGCGGGACCTCGATGTCGGTGATGGTCACCCAGGGCTGACGCCCTGGGCGACGCGCTCCCCGCCCCCTCCGGGGGCTTCGGACCGGGCCCCCGGAGGGGGCGGGGAGCGCGTCGCCAGGGGTGCCAACCCCTGGCACACGGGCGAACGCCCGGCCTACTTCCGCTTGATCTGCTTGGGTCCGGTGCCGGCGGTCTTCTCGTAGGTGCCGTCGCCGGTCTTGACGTACTTGGTGAACCCCTTGGCGGCGAGGTTCGAGTCCGACACCTTGCCCTTGGCCTGGCTGTCGGTCCAGGCCCGGGGGGCGTTGGGGGTGCCGAACACCCGGCGGACCGGCTCGCCCGTCTCCGGGTGGGCCGTCAGCGGGGCCTCGGCCATGCCCTGGAGCCACTCGAACTGCCCGCCCCCCGACCCGTCGGGCAGGACGACCTCGTAGACGTAGATCGGCATGACTGGCTCCGAGTCGTAAAGTCGTCAAGTCGCAAGTCGTAAAGTCGGAGACAGATATATCACGACTTTACGACTTGAGTTCGGCCCGGACGGTTTCGAGCAGCCTCTTGGTCAGCTTGATCCCCTCGTCCTCGCCGACCTTGCTCCCCTCGTACTCGACCCCGATGAACCCGCGGTACTTGTGCTTGTTGCAGACGATGTCGAGCATCTTCCGGTAGTCGGTGCGGGTCTCGTTCCCCTTGTCGTCGAAGTCGTGGCTCTTGGCCGAGACGCCCTTGGCGAACGGCATCAGCTCGTCCACCCCCTTGTACCGGTCGTACTCCTCGTCCTTGCTCACCCGGAAGTTGCCGAAGTCGGGTAGCGTGCCGCACATCTTGTGGTCGACCTTCTTCATCACCGCGGCCAGCCAGGCCCCGTTGCTGGACAGCCCGCCGTGGTTCTCGACGATGGTGGCGATGCCCATCGGGCCGCTGAACTCGGTCAGCTTCCGCAGCCCGTCGGCCGCCCGGGCCAGTTGCTCGTCGTAGCCCCCGCCGGACTGGGCGTTGACCCGGATGGCGTGGCAGCCGAGGAACTTGGCCCATTCGACCCACCGCTTGTGGTTGTCGACGGCTTGCTGCCGCTTCTTCTCGTCCGGGTCGCCCAGCGCCCCCTCCCCGTCGCACATGATGAGGACGCTCTTGACCCCGGCGTCGTCGGCCACCTTCTTCAGGTCCTTCAGGTAGCCGTCGTCCCCCTTCTTGTCCTTGTAGAACTGGTTGACGTACTCGACGGCCTCGATCCCGAAGTCCTTCTTGCTGATCTCGGCGAACCGGAGGGGGTCCCGCTGCTTGCCGAAGAACGCCTTGTGCAGCGACCACTGGGCGAGCGAAATCTTGAACAGCCCGTCCGACCCGGTCTCGGGGGCGGCCGCGGCCAGCGGGGCGACGGTCAGCCCGCCGGCGACGGCGGCCGACCGCTGGAGGAACTCGCGTCGGGAGGCGACCGGGAACATGGGGGAGGCTCCGGCGGGGTGGGGGGACGACAGGGGCGATTGTAGGCCCCCCGGCTACGCCCCGAACAGGGACTTCCAGATCACGTCCAACATCCCCCGGGTGGGCGGGTCGGCCGGGTCGACGGTGCCGGTCCCCCGGCAGGTCGGGCACGGCTCCGGGCCGTTGGCCGGGTCGGCGAGCGTGCCCCGGCCGTCGCAGGTCGGGCAGCGGAACGGCAGCCAGCCCCGCGGCCCGGGCTGGTACTCGTAGGAGCCGGTCCCGTTGCACAGCCGGCACTCCGACCGGCCGCCGCAATGGCAGCCGACTTTGCGGGCCATCCGCTTACCCCTTTGCCGCCGGGCCGGGGCCGGGGAGCCCGAAACCGCCCGGACTTGAGGCCCGGCCAAACCCGCCCGGGAAGTTTCTGAAAAACTGCCCGGAATCCGGACTAGCTTATTGACAGATCGGTTTTCAGCCCTTACCACGGATGTCAGTCGTGCGTCGAACCCGCTTGCCCGACACGGACCCGCGACCGCGTCCCCACGCGCCCACCCCTCCGCCGGCCTCCGGCCACCCCGTGGGCGCAGTTAACCCGGCGCGATCCCCCGGCCCACCGGCAACCGAGCCGACCACCGCTGTCCGAGCCCCGTGTCCGCCTCCCGCTCGCATTCGGCCGGTATCACGACGGGCACGCGCCCGCGCCGGTCCGGGGAGGTTAACGGGCTGAACCAGGAGGCCGTCGTGACCCGAGTTCTTCGCCCGCTCGCCCTGGCCCTCGCCTGCGTCGCCCTGTCCGGCGGGGCGGCGAAAGCCGTCATCTTGATCGACTTCGACGCCGTCCCGACGTTCGACGCGGTGAACGAGTTCTACAACGGCGGCACCAGCAGCAGCGGGGCCATGGGGCCGAACCTGGGCGTCTCCTTCGGCCCCACCGACGACTGGCTCACGGTCACCGGGCTCGGGGAGACCTCGCCGCCGAACCTGGCCTACTCGAACAGCGGGGCCGGGGTGGTCAACGTCGCCGCCGGGTTCACCAGCGTGGACTTCACCTACGGGGCCTTCACCGACTCCCTCGTGAGCGTCTACAGCGGCCTCGACGGCACCGGCGCCCTGCTCGGCAGCGTCTTGCTGCCGGCCAACGACCCCAACCTCCCGTTCGACCCGGCGTCCGTCCCGTTCGCCGGCACCGGCAAGTCGATCGTGATCTCGTCCGGGTTCGCCCAGTTCGGCTGGGACGACCTGACGCTCGGCGAGGCCCCGACCGGCGTCCCGGCCCCGGCCGGGCTGGTCCTGGCCCTCACCGGGATCGGGGCGCTCGTCGGCCGCCGCCGGCTCGCCAAGTAACCGCTGGATACCCTTCGCCGGCGGCGGGGTGGGGCGTTCGTCCCCGCCCCGCCGCCGGCCTGCTTTCCGGGCTCATTCGTACCGCCCCGCCACCCGGGCCGCCTCGGCGTCCTTCCCCCGGGCCTTGAGCACGTCGAGCAGCGCCGCCCGGGCCTGCGGGTCCCGCAGGTCGAGCCGCAGGGCCTCCCAGGCCACCCGCTCGGCCCCGGCCGGGTCCCGGGCGAGCAACAGCCGGGCCAACTTCACCCGCACCGGCCGGTCGTCCGGGTCGCGGGCGGCCAGCTCGGCCAACACCCCCGCCAGCTCGGCCGGCCGGTCGAGGGTGTTGTACAGCCGGGCCAGCTCGGACAGCCAGTCGGCGTCGTCCGGGGCGGCCTTGCGGCCCCGCTCGAACGCCGCCGCGGCCGCCTCCAGCTCCTTCGCGGTGATCAACTGCCGGCCCAGGGCGAGCAGCACCCGCGGGTCGTCCGGGTTTTCCTTCGCCGCCTCCTCCAGCACGGCCCGGGCGGCGGCCGGGTCCTTGCCCCGGTCGAGCAGCCGGGCCTTGACCACCGCCGCCCCGGGGTGGCCCTTCTCCTTCGCCAGGGCGTCGTCGGCGAGCTTCTTCGCCTCCGGGACCTTGCCCCGCCGGGCGTACTGGGCCGCCAGCCGGGCCATCAGGTCGGGGTCGTCGGGGGTGGCTTTGTACGCGGCTTCGAGCTCGGCGAATGTCAGCGGCTTCTCGGCCCGCCGGCCGCTCGCCTTCAGGACGCCCTCGACGTACTTCCGGTAGCCCCGCTCGAACTCGGCCTTTTCGACCCCCAACGCCGCCTTGAGGGCGGCGGCCGTGTCGGTCGTGGTCCGGTAGGCGTCGAGCAGCCGGCCGACCGCGGCCTCGCCGTGGGCCGTCACCGCGTACTCGACGTACAGGAGGGCCTGGAAGTAGGCCAGCGGCCAGTCGTCGGCGGCCCGCGGCCGGGCGAACGCCAGGGTGATCGTGTCCAGGTCGAGCAGCGCCCCGGCCGCGGCCCGCCGCCGTAGGACGGCCACCCACTGCGGCGGTCGGCCCTGCCCCTCGGCCCGCACGGCCAGCCCCTCGGTCAGCCAGTGCGGCACCCGGTGGTCGGTCTGGAGCAGGTTGAAGGCGTGGGTCAGCTCGTGGCGGACGACCCGCGCCCAGTTGGCCGGGTCGCCCTTGCGGGCCGCCGGCGACGGGAAGGAGATGACCCGCCCGCTACACGCCCCGGCGACCGCGTCGGGCAGCCGCGGCAGGGCGATCGTCCGCCCGCCGAACATCTCCCGGCTGCCGAACACCTCGACCAGCACCTTGCCGTCCGGCTCGTACCCGTACCGCCGCTTGAACTCGGCGTGGACTTCTTCCAGGTAGTCGGCCAGGAACGGGGCCAGCAGGGCGTCGGCCTTCGGGTCGAACCGGACGACGTAGTGCGGCGTCTCGACCGTCTGGTAGCCCTCCAGGTACTTCAGCACCCGGAGGGAGTTGAGCACCCGCACGTCGAACGGGTCGGCCTTGCGGGCGGCTTCCAGGGCCGGCCGGGCCTCGGCCTCCCGGCCGGTCCGCATCAGGAGCAGGCCGAGGGCCCCGCGGGGGCCGGGGACGTTCGGCCGCAGGTCGGCCGCCCGGCGGTAGTACTCCTCGGCCTTCGGGTACTGCTGGCGGTCGTCCAGAACCGCCGCGAGGTCGTGGTAGAACCGGGCCGGCTTGGCGTCGAAGGACTCGACCCCCTTCGCCAGGGCGGCGACCTCGGCCGGCTTGCCCATCAGGTGATACACGGCGGCCAGCCGGGCCAGGGTCGCCTCATCCCGGGGGTTGACCAGCCGGGCGGCGGTGAGCAGCCGTTCGGCGGCCGGCAGGTCGGCACCGGCGACGAGCACGTCGGCCTTGAGCCGCAGCGCCCCGGGGTGCCGGGGGTTGACCTTGAGGGCCTGCTCGGCGAACCGCTCGGCCTCGGCCAGGTCGAGCCCGTCGAGGGCGACCAGGCCCTTGCCGACGAGGGCGTCGGCCGCCCGGGGGTTGATCTTCAGGGCCGCGTCGAAGGCGTTCAGGGCGTCGGCCCGGTTGTGCTTGTCCAGGAGCATCCGCCCGGCCAGGTACTCGGCTTGCCAGCAGTCCGGGTCGTGCTTCAGGGCGTCGCGGTAGACCTCGTTGAGGATGAAGGAGAACTGCTGCGGGCGGTTGTTCCAGGCGGCGTTCTCGGCCCCCGCTTGGCCGACGATGAGGAGCAGGTCCGGGTCGGTGATGTCCTTGTCGGCGTTGCTGGCGTCGGTGTACTCCCGGACGAGCCACCGGACCTCGGCGTCGGCCTTCGGCAGGTCGCCGCTTTCGCGGAGGAGCTGGGCGCGGACCCACCGGGCGAGGAAGTGCTTGTCCTGCTTGGCGAGGGCGGCCTCGGCGTCCTTTCGGGCGTCGTCCCACTTGCCCAGCGAAAGGAACAGGTCGGCCCGGTGGGCGAGCAGGTCGGGGTGGCCGGGGCTCGCCTTCAGGCCGGCGTCGAGGGCGTCCAGGGCCTTGCCGGCCTCGCCCTCGGCCCGCCACGCGGCGGCGATGCCGATGGCGGCCTGGGGATTCTGCCCGAGGGCGGCGAACGCCTCTCGGGCCTCGGCGTAGTTGCCCCGCAAGAGCCGCTGCCGGGCGGCCTTGAGCGGATCGTCCGGCTTGGCCGGGGGTTGGCCGGCGGCCGAGTGGGGCGGGGCGAACGCGGCCGTCAGGAAGACGAGGTAAACCAGCGATCGCATCCGGTCCCCCTCCGGTCGGGATGGTACACTCACCCTACCGGGGCCGCGACCGAATCGCAATCAGGGGGATGTCTCGTCTGGTGGCACAGGCCCCCCTGTGCTCACATGGCACAGGCCGGGAGGCCTGTGCCACCAGCCCGAGCGTGAAACGGCCACCGCCGCCCGGCGTCATGCTGTGTGTACCGCCCAACCCTCGTGCCACCGAGGTGTCCATGTCCGCCCTCCGTCGGGTGTTCGTCACGCCGGTCGGCCCGGAGCTGTTCGGGGCCGCGACCGTCCGGGCGGTGTTCACCACCACCGGGGTGTGTACGTTCCTCCTCGGCACCCTGTACCTGCCGACGCTCGGGCCGACCCGGGTGGAGTTGATCCTCGCCCTGCTCCTCCTGGCCGTCTTCGCCGTCCTATGCGCGGCCTTCGGCCAGTTGGCGGTGCTGGTCGAGCGGCTGGAAAACCGGGATGCCACGGCCCGGGTAGTCGCGGCCCGGTCGGAGGCCGGTTAGAATAGGCCCGATCGTTCGTCGGAACTCCAGCACAGCCGCACGATCGTCCGCCGCGAGGGCTGCGTTATGTCCGTCCGCCTGTGGGTGTGTGCCCTGGTGGCCGTCGCCCTCGGCCCGTCCGCCGCCCGGGCCGACGACGGCCGGGCTGCCGACCTGGCCGCCCAGATCGACCGCCACCTGGAAGCCGACTGGGCCGCCGCTGGCGTCACCCCGGCCGCCCCGGCCGACGACGCCGAGTTCTGCCGCCGGGTCTACCTCGACCTGATCGGCCGGACCCCGAAGGTGGCCGATGTCCGCGACTTCCTGGCCGACCCGGCCGCCGACAAGCGGGCCAGGCTCGTCGACCGGCTCCTGACCCTGCCGTCGCACGCGGCCCACTTCGCGGCCGTCACCCGCTCGGCGTGGCTCCCGCAGACCGTCACCAACCCGCTCCTCCTCGGGTTCGGCAACCAGTTCGAGGGGTGGCTGCGGGACCGGTTCAAGGAGAACACCCCGGCCGACGAGGTCGCCCGCCGGGTGCTGACGGTCGGCGTCCGGCAGGGCCGGCGGAACAACGACCCCCGGTTCCTCCAGCCGGACGGGGCCGACCCGGACGCGGCCCGGCTGGTCGGCTTCTACCAGGCGAACGACGGCAAGCCGGAGAACGTCGGGGCGGCGGTCAGCCGGCTGTTCCTGGGCGTCAAGCTCGAATGCGCCCAGTGCCATGACCACCCGTTCGCCCCGTACACGAAGGAGCAGTTCTGGGAGTTCGCGGCGTTCTTCGCCGAGCTCGACCCGCTGGCCGGCCGCCGGCCGGGCGACAGCTCGGACCTCGGCCCGCAGGGGGAGAAGAACCGGCTGACCATCCCGAACACCAGCAAGGTGGCAGTGGCCCGGTTCTTCGACGGCCGCGATCCGGAGTGGTCGGAGAGCAAGACGCCCCGGCAGGAGCTGGCCGGGTGGCTGACCGCCCCGGGCAACGGGTACTTCGGGCGGAACCTGGGCAACCGGATGTGGGCCCACTTCTTCGGGGTCGGGATCATCGATCCCGTGGACGAGCCGGGCGAGAACAACCCCCCGAGCCACCCGGAACTGCTCGACACGCTGGGCCGGGAGTTCGTGGCCGCGAAGTTCGACAACCGGCTCCTGATCCGGGCCATCACCCGCAGCCGGGCCTACGGGCTGACCAGCCGGCTCAGCCACCCGACCCAGGCCGACCCGAAGGCGTTCGCCCGGATGAGCCTGAAGGGGCTGACCCCGTCGCAACTGTTCGACAGCCTGGTGGCGGCGACCGGCTACCGCGAGGCCCCGTTCCTCCGGGCGAACACCTTTAACGTGTTTCCCGACCCCGGCAACCCCCGCAGCCGGTTCCTCAACCGGTTCCAGGGGGGCGACAAGCCGACCGAGGCGAACACCACCATCCTGCAAGCCCTGATGCTGATGAATGGCGACTTCCTCGACGGCCAGACGGCCGCCGACCGGGCCGAGCTGCTCGGGGCGGTGGTGGACATCCCCGGGTGGGACACGGCCCGGCGGGTGGAGGCGCTGTTCCTCGCGGCGTTCGCCCGCCGGCCGACCCCGGACGAGGCCCGGCGGTTCGGCAGCTACGTCGACCGCGGCGGCCCGACCGGGGACCGGAAGAAGGCCCTCGGGGATGTCTTCTGGGTGCTGCTGAACAGCCCGGAGTTCTTGTTTAATCACTGACCCGCGCGTGCGGGGTGGGCCGACGACACACCCTACACCAGGCAGCCCGGAGCCCGCCATGAACCGGTTCGACCCGCTCCTCTCCCGCCGGCACCTGCTCCGCGTCGGGGCGGTCAGCACGACCGTCTCGGTGTCCGGGTGGATGGGCCGGCTGGCCCGGGCCGCCGAGCAGGGGCCGGCCAAGCCGAAGCGGTCGTGCGTCCTCCTGTGGATGTTCGGCGGGCCGGCCACCATCGACCTGTGGGACCTCAAGCCGGGCCACGAGAACGGCGGCCCGTACAAGGAAATCTCGACCAGCGCCCCCGGCCTGAAGATCGGCGAACACCTGCCCAAGGTCGCCGCCTTCGGCGACCGCCTCGCCGTCCTCCGGGGGATGAGTACGAAGGAGGGCGACCACAACCGCGGGACGTACCTGATGCGGACCGGCGTGGTCCCCAGCTCCGCCGGCATCCACTACCCGTCGGTCGGCGGGCTGGTGGCGAAGGAGCTGGGCGACCCCCGGGCCGAGCTGCCGAACTTCGTCAGCATCGCCCCGCAGACGTTCTTCGGGGTGGACGCCTACGGGTCGGGCTTCCTCGGCCCCCAGCACGCCCCCCTGGTCGTCGGCGGGAACCGGTTCGGCGACCCGGGCGGGAACCTCGACCAGATCCTGAAGGTGGACGACCTCGACCGGCCGGCCGGGGTGGACGCCCCGTCGGCCGGGGCCCGGCTCGACCTGCTCAACGTGACGCAGGACGAGTTCGCGGCCGGCCGGCCGGGGGCGGTCACGAAGGGCCACGCGGCCGCCTACGACCGGGCCGCCCGGCTGATGCAGTCCGGCGGCGGCAAGGTGTTCGACCTGTCCGAGGAGAGGCCGGCCGTCCGCGACCGGTACGGGCGGAATCTGTTCGGCCAGGGGTGCCTGTTGGCCCGCCGGCTGGTTGAACGCGGCGTCTCGTTCGTCGAAGTCACCCTCGGCAACTGGGACACCCACGGCAACAACTTCGACCTGGTCAAGGGGCTGTGCGGCACCCTCGACGCGGCCTGGGGGGCGCTGATAGCCGACCTGAAGGACCGGGGATTGCTCGACACCACCACCGTCGTCTGGATGGGGGAGTTCGGCCGGACGCCGAAGATCAACGGGCAGAAGGGCCGCGACCACTACCCCGCGGCCTGGAGCACGGTGATCGCCGGCGGCGGGGTGAAGGGCGGGCAGGCGGTCGGCAAGACCAGCCCGGACGGCACCACGGTCGAAGACCGGCCGGTGTCGTCGGCCGACTTCCTGGCGACCGTCTGCAAGGTGCTGGGGATCGACCCGGAGAAGCCGAACATGTCGAACGTCGGCCGGCCGATCCCGATCGCCGACCGCGGGGCCAAGCCGGTCCTGGAGGTGGTGGCGTGAGAGCCCGGGAAGAAACCCCACCCCCCGGCCCCCTCCCCCGCGGGGGGAGGGGGCCGGGGGGTGGGGTCTGTATTCGGCTGCTCGGGCTACTCGCTTTCGGCCCTCTCGCCGCGGCCGCCGACCTCGCGCCCCCGCCCCGGCCGGCCGCCGCGAAGGCCGACGACGGGTACGAGGTGGTCGTGTTCGCCCGGCACCGGCCGATCCGGGCACGGGTCGCGGTGTCGTTCCAGGGCCGGCCGGCCGGCGATCGGTGGGCCGCCGCCCTCGACCGGGCGTTCGCCGACTTCGACCGCGACGGCGACGGCTCCCTGAACGAGGCCGAGACCCGCCTCGCCTTCGGCGACGGCGCCCTCGCCGGGCTGATGGTGACCGGGACGTTCGCCCCCGACCCGGACGGCCGGCCGACCCTGGCCGCCCTCGACCGGGACGGCGACGGCCGGGTCTCCCGGGCCGAACTCGCCACCTACTACCGCCGGGCCGCCGCCCAGGCCGTCCGGCCGTTCCCGCCGGTCGCCGAGAACCCGGCCAACGCCCAGGCGACCGAGGCCCTGTTCACGCTGTTCGACCGGGACGGGGACGGCAAGCTGACCCGGGCGGAGGTGGCCGCGGCCGAGCGCTTCCTGGCCACCCGGGACGACGACGAGGACGAGTGCCTGAGCCTCGACGAATTGCTCCGGTCGCCGGGCTTCGGAGCGGCCGAAGCGGAGTTACGAGCACGCCGGGCCGCCCGGGGGGAGGGACCACCCCCGGACACCACCGGGACCGTCGCGCTGTACGAGCCGGGCCGCATCCCCGAGGCCGTCACCCGGCAACTCCTGAAGCAGTACGACCGGGACGGGGACGGCCGGCTCACCCCGGCCGAAATCGGCTTCGATTCCGACACCTTCGCCCGGCTCGACGCCGACCGCGACGGCGCCCTGTCCGCCGACGAACTCGACGGCTGGCGGGCCGGCCCGCCGGACTTGGCGGTGTCCCTGTCCCTCGCCCCGACCGGGGACGAGTGCCGGGCCGAGGTCCTGACCGACCCGGCGACCCTGGCCGCCCGCGGGCTCCACGTCCGGCGGGCCGAGAACCGCCGGCTGGTCGTCCGCCACGGCCGGCAGGCGGTCGAGTTCTGGGCCTTCGCCGGCACCCGGACCGGGTCGGCCACCCTCAAGGGGCAGTTCGGTGGGGCGTTCGCCGAGGCCGCCGGGGCGAAGGGCCACGTCGTCGCCGCCGACCTCGGCAGCCCCCAGCAGCAGCTCCTGCGGGTGATGTTCGACCCGGCCGACCGGGACGGCGACGGCAAGCTCACCCGGGTCGAGTTCGACCGGTTCCTCGACCTCCAGCAGGCGTTCGTCGACCTGACCCTCGGCGTCACCCCGGCCGTCCAGACGCCCACCCTGTTCCAGTTGCTCGACGAGAACCGGGACGGCCGGCTCGGCGCCCGCGAACTCCGGACCGCCTGGGACCGGCTGCTCGTCCTCGAACCGCCCGGCCCGGACGGCAAGGCCGAGGTCGTCACCCGGGCGGCGATCCAACCGGCCGTCTCCATCCGCCTGACCCGGGCGCTCGACCGGTCCGGCCCGGCCCAGGCGGCGGGCGTCGGCAGCCCGAGCCAGGTCAAGGTCCCGACCCGGGGGCCGGTCTGGTTCCGGAAGATGGACCGGAACGCCGACGGTGATGTCTCCCGGGCCGAGTTCCTCGGCACCCGGGCGGAGTTCGACTCCATCGACGCCGACCACGACGGCCTGATCAGCCTTTCCGAGGCCGAGGCATTCGACAAGTTGGCCCGCCCCGTACAGCCGGCGGCGGAACGGTAACAGCGGCTACACACCCCGGACTTGTTCCGGCTCCCGCCGGCCACGGTCATCACCGCCAAGATCGACCCGCTCCGGGACGACGGCAAGCGATGCACCGACAAGCTGAAGGCGGCCGGGGTGGCGGTGGACCACACCAACGACGACGGCGTCACCCACGAGTTCTTCGGGACGGGGGCGGTCGTGGACAAGGCCGAGGAGGCCGTCGGCAAGGCCGCCGAGGGGCTGAAGAAGGGGTTCGGGAAGTAGCCGGTTGACGGCGGCGGGGCGGCGCGGGAGAATGCACCCACGGTTGCCTCCGACCGCCGTCTCGCCCCCGCGTCGGGGCCGGTCGGGGCGCCGGAGCCGTGGGTCGGTTCGGCTCGGGCGCCGCGGGCCTCCCGGCCCGTGTGTCCAGTCCGGGAGGCCCGCGCCACCGAACCGGCCCACACCCGACACCGGACGGTCAGGGGGCGACGATGGCCGAGACGAAGCGGGTGGCGGCGTGCGCCGCCGCGGTGCTGTGGGGCTTGGCCGCGGGGGGACACGCCCACGCCCAGCCGAAAACGGTGAAGGTGGACTTCGACTCGACCGCCGCCTACCGGCTCAACACCGGCGAGCGGCGGACGGCCGTCCCCAGCCTGCTGCTCGCCGAAACCCGGGCCGCGATCCTCGCCCGGGCCCAGGCAAAGTTCGACGCCGCCCTCGGGGCCGGGGTGGTCACGCTGTCCGAGGGCCGTAGCGGGGACATCGACATCATCATGAGCGGTGAGGCCCCGCCGCTGTACGGGAACGTCGGCCGGCCCGGGCGGCCGGGGGTGGTGTACACCGAGACGTTCCGCACCTTGGTGGACGCCGGGGGGAACCTCGTCTACCCGTCCGGCGACCCGTTCCGCAACGCCGCGGCCGAGACCCTGGCCCACGAGATCGGGCACAAGCTCGGCGTCGCCCACAACCCCCGGACCGACCCGTACACGATCATGACCGAGGGGTTCCGGGTGCCGCCGGCGGTCCGGGCCCAGGGCGTGCGACAGTTCACCGCGGCGGATGTCAAGGTGATGACGACGAACCTGCCCCTGGCCGGGGCCGAGTTCAAGATCGACGCCTTCTCCCAAGCCCCGCCGGCCGGCGGGGAACAGGCCGGCTCGGCCAACCCGCAGATGATCGGGGACAACGGGATCGACTTCTCCGCCCTGGCGACGTTCGCCGCCCCGCCCGGGGCCGAGTTCGGGTTCATCGGCTACCGCGACGAGTTCGTCTTTCAGGGCGACCTGACCGCCGCGGACTTGCAGTACATGACGTTTGACTACTCCGCCCCGATCGACTTCGCGGTCCGGTTCGCGGACGGCACCGTCTACCGGTCGTCGGACCCCGGGGTGTTCGACTTCGGGCTGCTCGACCCGAACCCGAACCGGACCGACCGGACCGTCTACCGTACCCTGGTCGGGGAGTTCGACACCCCGCAGGGCACCGCGACGTTGCGGCTCGACGTGGCCGCCTTCGACCCGGAGAGTGCCGGCGGGTTCGTGGCCGCCGTCCCCGGCCCGTCGGGGGTGGTCCTGGCCGGGGTCGGGGCGGCGGCGGTCGCGGGCTTCCGCGCGGGCCGCCGGGTATGGGGGCTGTTCGGCAAGTAGCCGGTTGCCGGCAGGGCCGTGGCGCGGGACGACGCGTCCACGGTCGCCGGGCCGGGCGACCGTGATCCTTTCGGCCGCAGGACTACCACTATGACCTGCTTGATCCGCCCGCTGTCCGCCACCCTCGGCGTCGCCGTCGCGTTCGCCCTCTCGGGGACGAGTTCCCGGGCCGACCCGCCCACCCCGGCGGAGTTCGCCAAGCTGCTCGAAGACCTCGACGACGATAAGTTCCCGGTCCGCAAGATGGCCACCGACAAGCTGACCAAGTTCGCCGAGACGGCCGGCGACCTAACCCCGGCCCAGGTCCTCCAGCTCCAGGATCGTTCCCTGAAGGGCCCGCTGGATGGCCAGCGGCTGGCCGGGCTGGTGTTCAGGAGGTTCGTCGCCAAGTTCCCGAGCGCGGCCGCGGTCATTGACAACCTCAAGGTCCGGGCCGACGGGACGACGGGCGTCTTCACCCTCGGGAAGGCGACCGGGAAGTACGACCCCAAGGACGCCGACTCCGTGCAGTCGTTCCGAACCCTCCAACGGCACTGGAAGGCGATCGCCCTCGGGCTCGGGAGGGCCGATTTCAGGCAGACGGAAGTCGGGTACGGTGCGCTCTTCGACGAGATCAAGCGGCTGGACGATGCCGGCCTGAAGAAGCTAAACCTCAAGCGCGACGGCAAGGACCTCACCTTCGAGGGCTTCGAAAAGACGGCAGTAGAGGTCGTCGAACCGGCGATCCTCAAGCATTTTGACGACCTAGAAAACGCCGGGGCGAACATCGACCCCGGCCCCCGGGACACGTTCCGCGTCGATGCGGCCGGGGCGGTCCCGTTCGGCCCGTCGTCGTCGCTCGGGCTCAACTTGAAAGCGTTGGTTGCGGGTGGAGCCCTCGACATCTCCAGCCCGCCGCCGGACCTGTCCCTGGTGTTGCCGCCGCCCGGCACCGAGTTCGTCGGCGACATCTACGACATCCGGGCGGTGGACGGGCTGGAGGTCTTCGGCCGGGTCCGGGTGGACATCGAGTACGGCCCGCTCGACCTGCTCGACAACCCGGCCGTGAACCCGGCCTCGTTCCGCATCCTCCGGTACGCCGACGGCGTCTCCACCTTCCTGACCCCCGACCCCGACCACACCGACCCGGGCCGGTTCATCCTGTCCGGGTACTACGACGCCCCCTCACCCGGCAGCGGGGCCGACCAGTTCGGCCAGTTCGTGATCGTGCAGACGGTGCCCGGGCCGTCGTCCCTCGTACTGCTCGGTGTCGGCGGCCTCGCCCTGGCCGCCCGGCGGGGGAGACGGGGCGACGGCTAGACCGCGGTCCGGCGATACCACTCGACGGTCTGCCGCAGCCCGTCCTCGAACGTCACCCGCGGGTCGTACCCGAGGTCCCGGCGGGTGCGGGTGATGTCGGCCCGGGAGAACTTCACGTCCCCGGCCCGGGGCGGGTCGAACGTCGGGGCCAGGTCCGTCCCTAGCGCCCGGTTCAGCCCGGCCACCAGTTCCAGCAGGGTGATGCTCCGGCCGGTGCCGACGTTGTACACGTTGCCGTTGGCCGCCGCGGCCGGGGCGTCGGCCGCCCGCCGCAGGGCCTGGACGGCGTTGTCCACGTAGGTGAAGTCGCGGGACTGGAGGCCGTCGCCCTGGATCGTCGGGGCTTGGCCGGCCGTCATCCGGGCGATGAACAGGGCGATCACCCCGGAGTACGGGCTGTCCGACCGCTGCCGGGGGCCGAAGATGTTGAAGAACCGGACCCGGACGGTTTCGAGCGGGTAGGCCGCGGCGAACGCCTGCAGGTCCACCTCGCCGGCCAGCTTGGCCGCCGCATAAGGCGACTTGGCCGCGACCGGTTGGTCCTCGGTCTGGCCGCCGGTTTCCCCGCCCACCCCGCCGTAGGCACTGGAGCTGCCGGCGTACACCACCCGCCGGGCGCCGGCCTTGCGGGCCGCGTCCAGGACGTGCAGGGTGCCGGTGGCGCAGGCGGCGTGGGTGACGAGCGGGGTCTCGACGCTCCGGGCAACCGACGCCAGGGCACCCAGGTGGTAGACGACCGACGCCCCGGCGGTCGCCCGGTCCACGGCCGCCCGGTCGGTCAGGCTGCCTTCGTGGATTTCCGGGGCCGGATCGAGGTGGGCCAGGTTCGACCGCAGCCCGGTGCTGAAGTCGTCCAGCACCCGGACCCGGCGGCCGGACCGGACCAGGTCCTCGACGAGGTGCGAGCCGATGAACCCGGCCCCGCCGGTGACCAGACTGAGTTCGCCCAAGGTGCCGCCTCCGCCGGTGCGACCGTGCCCCTAGCGGCTACCTTAGTTCGCCCCGGGTGATCGGGCAGCCCGGCTCACGCCGGCCGGAGGGTGAACACGGCCACCTCCGGGCGGACCCCGAACCGGAACCGCCAGCCGAACCCGACGCCCTTGTTGACGTAAACGTGCCCCGGGCCGTGGGGGTAGAGTCCGGCCGCCCACCGGCGGGCCGCCCGGCCGAGCGTCACGCGCCCCAGCCCGGGCCAGTTCACCTGCCCGCCGTGGGTGTGCCCGGACAGCACCAGGTCGAACCGGTGGCCGCCGAACTCCTTCACCGACTGGGGGTTGTGGGCGAGGACCAGGCGTGGGGTGTGCGGGCAGGCCCCGCCGAGGGCGGCGCCCGGGTCGGCCTCCCCGCTCCACAGGTCGTCCACCCCGGCCAGGATCAGCCCGGCCCCATCCCGGTCGAGCTGGACGGCCTCGTTCCGCAACACCCGCACCCCGGCCGCCCCGAGGGCGTCGGCCACCGCCCGGTGCAGCCCCGGATGCCGGCGGACGCCCAGGGCGTTACGGACCGAGAAGTCGTGGTTGCCGAGCACGGCGTACACCCCGAGCGGGGCGGTCCGGCCGCGGAACAGCCCGGCGGCGGCGGCGACGTGCCGGTAGCCGTGGTGGACGAAGTCGCCGGTCAGGGCGAGCAGGTCCGGCCGCTCGGCCGCGGCCGCGTCGAGGGCGGCTTCCAGGTAGCCCCGGGGGATGTGCCGGCCGACGTGGAAGTCGGTCAGGTGGGCGACCTTTAGCCCCCAGAACGGGGCCGGGAGGTCGCGGACCGGCAGGTCGAACCGGTTGACCTCCAGCCAGGTCGGCTCGACGTGGTACGCATAGCCGACCCGGGCCCAAGTCCGCCCGATCCACCGCGCCAGGCGGCTTTTCGGCGACAGCTTCCGGCTCGGGCGGGGGGTCCGGGTCAACGGGGCCTCGGGTCCGGTGCCGGGGGTTGGGTCGCCGCACCGTTCAGAGCCCGGTCGGGCGGCGGGGGGTTCGGAAATCCCCCCGAAGAGTGTAGGGCGGAAACGGCCGCGGGGCAGGCCCGAACGCCCGCCCCGCACCGGACCGCCCCGCCGACCTCAAGCCTCGTCTCCGTCCTCGTCTTCATCCTCGTCGTCGTCCAGGTCGTCGTCGTCGTCCAGGTCGTCGTCGTCCAGGTCGTCGTCCAGGTCGTCGTCCAGGTCGTCCAGGTCGTCGTCGTCCAGGTCGTCGTCCAGGTCGTCGTCCAGGTCGTCGTCGTCCTCGTCCTCGTCGTCCTCGTCGTCCAAGTCCTCGTCGTCGGCGGCCTTGGCCGCGAACAGGTCCGGCAGGCCGGGGCCGGCCGGCCAGGCCCGCCGGTCGTCGGCCGGGGCCAGTCCGTCCGGGGTCAGCAGTAGTCGGGCGGGCATGCGGGTGTCCTCGTGTACGGGGTGAGGGGGGGCCGATTTCCCCACTGCTATCGGCGTCCCCCCGGCGGAAGTCCAATCCGAAACCCGCGGCCGGTTCGTCCCTCGGGACCTCATCGCGGGGTAGGTGTTGGGTGCGACCGTCGGGCGGCCCGGGGCCACCTTCGGACGGTCAAAGGTAGACGCTTCTTAGCAACCCCCTTCGGGGCAGTCAAGCGGCCGGGGGCGAGTTTTTTTTCCGCCCGTAACTCGTGTCACCAGCGAATCTTGTGCCCCGGCGGCGGGAGTTCCTAGAACAATCTTCCGCCCGGAACGGACCTACCCGAGGAGCCCATGCCCGACCGAGTCGAAGGCCCGCCCTCCGCCGGGCCGGACATCGGGCTGGTCAACCCGACGCCGCCGGCCGCGGGCGAGGGCCGGCTGACGGATTGGGGGCCGCGGTATACCGAGACCCCGGTTGACCCGACCGGGCCGGGTGCCCCGACCGTGGCCGAGCCGTGGAACACGGTCACGGCCGCCCTGTTCGTCGTCATCGTCGCCGCCTGGGCCTGGCGGCTCCGCGGCCGCTACCGCGACTACCCGTTCCTGTGCGCCTGCATGCCGATCCTGCTGGCCGGCGGCGTCGGCGGGGTCCTCTATCACGCCACCCGGGCGTCGCCGGTCTACTTCCTGCTCGACGTGATCCCGATCTCGCTGCTCGGCCTGGCCGGGGCCATTTACCTGCTCATCAAGCTCGGACAGGGGACCGGCTGGCGGCGGGTGGTCGTGTCCAGCCTGGGGGCCCTCGCCTTCTACGCGGCGGTGAACGTCGTCCTGTTCGCCGGGTTCCGGGGGGTGGTGGAGCGGGTGCCGAACCTCCGGGTGAACCTCTCCTACGCCTCGCTCGCGGTGCTGATCCTGGCCCCGATGGCGGTCGTCCTGGTCCGCACCCGGTTCCGGCACGGCGGGTGGGTCGTGGCCGGCCTGGTCAGCTTCGTCATCGCCTGGTTCTTCCGTCTGGTGGACCGGGATGTGGGGCCGTACGTGCCGATGGGCAGCCACTGGCTGTGGCACACGTTCGGGGCCATCACGACCGCCCTGGTGATCGAGTACTTCTACCTGGTCGAGGGGGAGAGGGAGCCGACCGAGCCGGCGTCCGAGCCGGACCCGGAGTGGTGAGCCGGTCCGGCCGGTCCCGGTTCTCATTGGTTTGGTTCGGCAACCCGCACACCCTACGGCCGAACCAATGAACCCGGTCGGACCGACGATCGTATGACGCTCACCGGCCAGCCCGGTGCGAGCCGGTGCCGGCGGCATAGAACATCCACACCACCCGGAGCCGGCCGCCCCATGCTCACCCTGGCCCAGTATTCGATCGGCGTCGGCGACCGGTTCGCACGGCAGGCCAAAGCCCAGCTCCGGGCCTGCCTGCTCGCGGCCGAGGCCGGGGTCGAGGTCGTCCCGGTCTGGAACAAGTCCAACCGCGAGCACACGATCATCGGCTCCGACCCGGCGGCCACCCGGGCGGCGGCCGACGCCGCAGTTCGGGAGTCGGGCTGGGCGAAGCCGTACCACGTCGACGCCGACCACATCCGGCTGGAGACGGTCGACCGGTTCCTGGCCCCGTGTGACTTCTTCACCGTCGATGTCGCCGACTCGATCGGCCATCCCGCCGCCCCGGCGGCCGTGGCCGCGTTCGCCGACCGCTACGCCGGGCTGGTCGGCCGGCACGCCCTGCCGGGGCTGCCGGAGCCGGTGACGATCACCCGGCACGACCTCACCCAGGTCGGGGCGAAGTACCTGAGGGCGGCCCAGGACGCCGGGGCCATCTACCGTAGGGTCGCCGCCGCGAAGGGCGAGGGCCACTTCATCACCGAAGTGTCGATGGACGAGACCGACGCCCCGCAAACCCCGGCGGACCTGCTGCTCATCCTGGCCGCGCTGGCCGACGAGGGCGTGCCGGCCCAGACGATCGCCCCGAAGTTCACCGGCCGGTTCAACAAGGGCGTCGATTACGTCGGCGACCTGGCCCAGTTCGAGAAGGAGTTCCGGCAGGACCTGGCCGTGATCGCCTTCGCCGTCGAACGCTTCGGACTGCCGGCCAACCTCAAGCTGAGCGTCCACTCGGGGAGCGACAAGTTCTCGCTCTACCCGGTCATCCGCCGGGCCATCCGGGACACCGGGGCCGGGCTGCACCTGAAGACGGCCGGGACGACCTGGCTCGAAGAAGTCATCGGCCTGGCCGAGGCCGGCGGCGACGGGCTGGAGCTGGCGAAGGAGATTTACGCCACGGCCCTGAAGAAGGACGACCTCTGTGCCCCCTACGCCGCGGTCATCGACATCGACCCGACCCGGCTGCCGGCGGCCGACGAGGTCATGGGCTGGTCGTCCGAGCAGTTCGTCCGGGCGCTGCGGCACGACCCGGCCGACCCGGCGTTCAACCCGTACCTGCGGCAGCTCGTCCACGTCGGGTTCAAGGTCGCGGCCGGGATGGGCGACCGCTACCTACAGGCGGTTGAGACTCACGAGCCGACCATCGCCCGGAACGTCACCGGGAACCTGTGGGACCGCCACCTGAAGCCGCTGTTCGTCGAGAGGAATTAGAGCTGTTTCGGGTCGGTTGTAGCGGTTCCGCGGGTGACCCCGTAAGCTGATAGCGACCCCCGGAGGGTGGCT
>JAIEQN010000027.1 GCA_019747685.1 Gemmataceae bacterium | reverse complement strand
TCGATCAGGTCCGGGCTGAAGTTCACCCGCTCCATGTTGTACTTGGCGATCGACTGCATCTGGTCCAGCAGGTCCCGGGGCTGGCACATCCGGAACGGCCGGCCGGCCGGCTTGTACCACTTGCCGATCAGGTAGTCGACGCCCCGGTCGTCGTATTCCACCCGCCGGCCCTTGCACACCAGCTCCCAGATGCGGCGGAACTGGGCCTCGTCCGGGTCTCGAATTTCGATCTTGAACTTGATCCGCCGCAGGAACGCTTCGTCCGCCAGTTGCGTCGGGTCGAGGTTGGTCGAGAAGATCAGGAGCTGGTCGAACGGCACCTCGATCTTGGTCCCGGTGATGGTGTTCAGGTAGTCGTACTTCTTCTCCAGCGGGACGATCCAGCGGTTCAGCAGGTCCATCGCCCGGACCTGCTGGCGGCCGAAGTCGTCGATCATGAAGATGCCGCCGTTCGCCTTCATCTGCAGCGGGGCCTCGTAGTACTTCCCGGCCGGGTTGTACTTCAGGTCGAGCATCGGCAGGGTCAACTCCCCGCCCACCACGATCGTCGGCCGCTTGACCCGCACGAACCGCGGGTCGTGGGCCGACGCCCGCCGCAGCAGTTGCGTCTCGGACACCTCGGCCGGGTCGCCGGCGTCCCCGACCGGGGTGTGCTGGATCGGGTCGTACAGCTTGATGACCTGGCCGTTGGCCTCGACCGCGTGCGGCACGAAGATGGCGTCCCCCATCAGCCGGGTGATCCGCTCGGCCACGCTCGTCTTCCCGTTCCCGGGGTAGCCGAAGAAGAAGATGGACTGGGCCGAGTTGATGGCCGGGCCGATCTCGTTGAACACCGCGTCGGAGATGATGAGATCGTTGAAGGCCGCCCGGATGCTCCGCCGGGTGACCACCAGCTTCTTGATCGTCTGGGCCAGCACCCCCTCGACGTAGTCCGCGAACGGGACCGGGGTCGGGCCGACGTAGCTCGTCTTGTCCAGCGCCTCGCGGAGGGCGTCGGCCCCCTTCGGCGGCTTGATCTCGTACACGAACGCGGCGTCGCCGCTGCTGCCCCGCTGGCCGACGATGTCCACCAGCGACTGCTTCCGCATGGCCTGGAAGACCGGGTTGACGACGGCGAACGGGATGGCCAATTCCCGGGCCAGCTCTCCGCCGGTCAACTGCCCCCGGGCGTAGACCGTCCGCAGGATCAGGTCGAACAGGAACGGCAGGTCGAGGCCCAAATCTTCCCACCGGGACGGCACCCGGGGGGCGTAGTGGGCCTGCTGGACCGGGATGCCTTCCTCGTCGGTCGGGGGCGGGTCGCCGATGAGGGTGACGCCCGCCAAGTCGCCCTGGCGTTCGGCGTCGGCCAGCAGCGCCTCGTAGTGCAGCTGGTGCAGCCGGAGGTGTTCGACGGCGGCGGCGTCGCCGTTGGCCGCGGCCTGGGCCAGGCACTCCTGGACGGCCGGGGCGACGGTGTACTTGACCCCGTCGATGTACAGGTGGTGCAGGTACTCGCCCGGCCGGACGTAGCAGTCCGGGGTGTGGTCCGGGATCTGGAGCATCTGCTGGTGGAACTCGGGGGCGATGATGAACCGCATGGCCGGGTGGCTCCGGGCGCCCTTCGGGTCGGGTGGCGGCTCAACTCTAGGACGGAATCCGACTTCGAGAGAGTTGCGAAAATTCCGAATCCTCTGCCGGACCGGCCACGTCAGACGGGTACGCCCTCGCCGCCACCCCGCACGACACCGACAGGACGTTCGAGGACCTTCCCGCTCCTCGGCTGGGTTCGTTCCACCACGTCTCGCCCGACCACGACGAAGAAGGACCAACGCGCGCGGCTATCCGTGATCGCGCTTGAGGATCGGGCGGTCCCGACCGTGGTGACGCTGACCAAGGTATCGGACACCGCCGAGAACGGGACGAACGGGCTGTTCCGCTTCACACGGTCGCCCGTCACGTCCGATCCATTGTACCTGAGCTTTACGGTCGACAACACGACCGCCGACGGGTCGGCCACCCCCGGCACGGACTACCAGCAGTTCACCGGCGGCATCCCCGTCATCCCGCCGAACCAGGCGACGCTAGACCTGCCGGTCCGGCCACGGTCGGATAACGAGTTCGAGGACACGGAGACGATTCAGGTTACCCTCCGCCCGTCGTCCGGCGGCACGACGACGACGTACTCGGTCGGCGGAACGCCGACCCAGGTAATGAACCTGACCGACGACCCGCCGCGGGTCACGGCGTCGGCAGTCTGGCGGCAGGTCGGGAACGAGATCGGACGGGTCACGTTGACCCGCTCCGGCGGCGACGTGAGTCGGGAACTGGAGGTATGGGTCGAGCCGACCGGGACGGTGGTGGACAACGAGGGAGGGCGAACGGTCCCGGTCGTGTTCGCGGCGCGGGTGAGAATGTCCCCCGGGCAGTCCACCGTCGAACTGGCCATCCAGGACAACACGGCCTCGGTTGAAGTCCTGGCCCCGTACATCTCCGGCGCAACCTTCGTAGGCGGACCCCTGGGGAATCGGGTACAAACCGTGATCAACGAGCTCAGCGCCGGTCCGAATGCGGGGGCTGAGTTCGAGGCCGGCGTGGCGAACATCCCGCTCCCGCTTACGTTCCAGGAGTTCCGGCTACGGGACCGGATCACGCGCGGTCTGATCGAAGACCCTGAACTGTTCGGTAATGCCGCCAACATCGCCTCCGCCCGACGGGTGGCGGGGGACAAGCTGACCCTGTTCGCCGTCGACTGGCGGACCGTGTCGCGCGAGCTGGCACCCACCTTCCGCGGTGACGCCTCGCTGTTCGCGGGCGTCGTCGCCGGAGCCGGTTCGCTCAAGTTCGACCAGCAACTCCGGCAGTGGTGCCTCGACTTGGGGTCGGACGACTTCCGGACGCGGGAGCGGGCGACTAGCGCGATCCGGGCGCTGATCGATCAAGCGATCAACCGGGCTGACCTCGTCAGGATGACGTTGGTCCAAGACCGCCTGCGGGCGACGATTCGGCAGGGTACGCCGGAAGCCGGCCGGCGGGCATCGGACCTGATCAAGCGCCTCACCAGCGCAGGTGCCCTGAAGTACTTCCTCAAGTTCAAGGTCGAGGCAATGGCCGCGGTCGCCGGGGTTCCGGTCCTCGCCGAGTACCCGTAACTCCTCAGCCGTATCCTCGAGTGAGGTAAACATGACGGCTCTTAGCGTAGCCGCTGTGATCGGCGCGGCACTGGCCGCCCGGACGTTCGGCGACGAACCGCCGCTGCGGCCACTTGTGACCGCCTCGGTAGGCAGTCATCCGGACGCCCAGGTGCGTTGGGTCGGGTTTTCCCCGGACGGCCGGCACCTCGCCGTCCGCGATGCGGTCCGGGTCAGCGACCACCGGTACGATGCAGTCGTCACCGCGTTCGACGCCCGGACCGGCCGGCCGGTGGCCTCGGTCCGGATCGATCGGGGCGAAAACCCCTTGCGCCGGACCGTGTCTCCGAGCAGCCTCTTCACGAGTACGGATCGTCTGGCGTACGGGGACGGGTCCAAGCTGCGGTTGCTCGCCCTCCGACCGGGACAGCCACTCGGGGCTGAGCTCGACTTCCGCGGGACTCCGGTCCGACCGGGGTCGTCGCTCGTCGGGATCGACCCGGCCGGCCGGACGCTGTATGCGGTGGCCGAGCATGTAGAGGGTTACGCGGTGCGCCGGGCGGAACTGGGCGACAGCCCCGGCGGGTGGGTGAAGATCGACAAGGTAGCCGAGGGGGGCGGCGAAGACCGCGACTTGCTCGCCGTCGCCCTCGACCCGGCGGCCGGTCGGTTCGTCGCCGCCATCGCCCCCGTGCCTGGCGGCAAGCCGGCGATCGACTCCTGGACGCTCGGGGACGAGCCGGCCAAGACCACCCTGACCCCGCCCCACACGGTCGCCGCCTTGGCTTTCGCCCCCGGTGGCCAGAAGCTGGCCATCGGGGACGACAGCGGGGCGGCCGGGTGGTACGACTTGGCCGACGGGAATGCCCTCGCCTACTTCCCGAACCTGACGCTGTGGACGACGGCCGCGGTCGCCTTCTCGCCGGACGGAAAATACCTGGCCGGGGGGTCGCTCGGGCGGGGGGCGAACTTGTTCCTGCTCGACGTGGCCGGCGAAGCCCTGGCCGCCCGGCTGCCGGTCGACCCGGCGGCGGTGGTGGCCGTCGCCTTCAGCCCGGACGGCAAGCGGCTGGCGGTGGCCGGCGGGAGCGGGGCGGTCACCATCTGGGACGTGGCCGACCTGCTCAAGACCGGGAAGGAGTGACCATGGCAAGCCACCTTCTCACGCCGCTCCTGGTTTGGGGCGTCACCGCGGCCGCCCCGGTATCGAGAAGGATCCCGCCAAGCCGAACGACTTCCGGCCCTGGCAGATTCCCCATATCGCCGGGGCGAAGTACCGGCTGTACGCCGTGGTCAAGTACAAGGCCGCGAGCGACGGCAAGATTTATGAGCATACGAGCCCCTTCGTCGAGTTGACCGCCCCGGCGGGGCCGTGAGGCGGTCCGATGTCGGCTGGTGCCCCTTGGGGGTAGCTGGTAAGCTCATCATTCCGCCGAGCCCCGCTACCGCAACACCGCGGTGGCCGGGCGGACAGGAGGTCCGGTTCGATGGCACAGTGCATCCTCACGCTTCTGCTGACCTGGGGCGTCACCGCAGTCGCGCCCGTCCCGCCGGGCCGGTTGCAAAGCCCCTGGTATTACCCGCTCAAGGTCGGAGCCGAGTGGGTCTACCTCCGCGGGGACGAGGAGGCCCGGGTCGTCGTGGCCGCGGTCGCCAAGAAGGGGGCGGCGTTCGAGGTCACCGCCGAGGAACTCCTCGACGACGGCACCCGCCGCCCGTGGGAGCGGGTGGCGGTGTCCGAGGGCGGGCTGGCAGTCCTGCACGACGGCGGGTTCGAGCACCAGCCGCCGGTCCCGTGGCTGCGGGCCCCGCACCGGGCCGGCGACCGGTGGCGGGTCGACACCTCGTTCGACAGCGGCGGGGGCGGCACCCCGTTCCCCCTGTTCGCCGCGATGGTGGTGGTGGGGGAGGAGGAGGTGCGGGTGCCGGCCGGGGTGTACCGGGCCATCCGGGTGCGGGCCCGGCACACCGGGTGGCGGCAGGGCGCCGAGGAGCGGTGGTACGCCCCCGGGGTGGGGCTGGTGAAGAAGACGGACCCCTGGGGCGGGTCGCTCGAACTGAAGGCGTTCCGGCCGGCAAAGTGACGCAGCACGGCCGGCGAGTCCCAGGACTCGCCGGCCGCCCGGCCATCACCCCGCCGCCCCGGCTGTGGCCGTAGCACGCCCCCCACCGCCCGGCTACCGACCTTGCCCCCGGACTGGCTCCTACAGTATACAGGAGTCCAATTCGCCCGACCGGGCGAACCGGGGGACGGTCCGTGGACGCTCGCCGCCAACTCGCCGCCGAACACCTCGCCGGACCGGGTCGGTCCACCGCTCGTTCTGTCGGCTCCCGCCCGGACCGGAGCATGACCGGGTACGGCAATGCTCACCTCTGCGCCGAACCCGTACCCGAAACACAACTTCCGACCGGCCGGCGGGTCAAGCATGGCAGGATGGCAATGCTTTTGCTGACCCACAAATCGCCATCAAGTCTTAACCCTACAAGGAGTTGCGGCGAATGGATCGGGCCCGGTAAAAAACAAGGGGGGGAGGGGGGGTCATCATGCCGCCGAGCCTCGGTCGTACAGCGAGACGAACTTCTCCCGGACGTATCCGAGGAACGGTCGGGGGCTTACGGCTTCGCCGGTCGCCCGCCGGCACAACTCACCGGCCCGATACCTTTGACCGTGCATGAGCACCTTCCGGCTCAGCCACTCCCGCAGTCGGCCGAATTCTCCCCGGCGGAAGTCGTCGTCCAGCCCGGCCAAGTCCCGCCGGGCGGCGGCCATGAGCTGCGCCGCGTACAGGTTGCCCAGGGTGTACGTCGGGAAGTACCCGACCCCGCCGAAGCTCCAGTGGATGTCCTGGAGGCAGCCCCGGGCGTGGTCCGGCACCTCCAGCCCGAGCAGGGCCTTGAACCGGTCGTTCCACGCCCCCGGCAGGTCGGCGACGGGGAGGTCGCCGGAGATGAGGCCGAGTTCGAGCTCGAACCGCAGGGCGATGTGCAGGTTGTACGTCGCCTCGTCGGCCTCGACCCGGATGAACGACGGCCGGACCTCGTTGACGGCGAACACCCAGGCGTCGGGGGAGACGCCGGCGAGGGCCGCCGGGAAGGTCTGGCGGAGGCGGGGGAAGAAGTGGTCCCAGAACGGCCGGCCGCGGCCGACCTGGTTCTCCCAGAGGCGGGACTGGGACTCGTGGATGCCGAGCGAGCAGGCCGAGCCGAGGGGCGTACCGAAGTGCTCGGCCGGCAGGTGCTGCTCGTACAGGGCGTGGCCGGTCTCGTGGAGGACGCCGAAGAAGGCTTCGGGGAAGAACCGGGGGTTGTACCGGGTGGTGATGCGGCAGTCGCCGGGGCCGAACCCGGAGCAAAACGGGTGGGCGGTAGTGTCGAGCCGGCCGGCGTGGAAGTCGAACCCGAAGGCAGCGGCCGCGGCCTCGGCGAACACCTTCTGCCGCTCGACCGGGTAGTCGCGTTCGAGGAGGGAGCGGTCGGGCTTGTTGGGGCGGGCGGTGATTTCCTGGACAAGGGGGGCCAGCTCGGCGGTCAGCCCGGCGAACAGGCCCTTCAGCTCTTCGGCGGTGGCCCCGGGCTCGTACTCGTCGAGCAGGGCGTTGTAGGGGTGGCCGGTGAAGCCGACGGCCGCGGCCTCCTCCCGCTTCAGGGCGATGACCTTTTCCAGGTGGGGGCGGAAGCCGGCGAAGTCGCTCTTGGGCTTCGCCTCCTGCCAGGCCTGCTGGGCGGCGGTCGTCACCCGGGCGAGTTCCTCGACGAGGGCCGGGGGCAGCTTGGTGGCCCGGTCGTAGGCCCGGCGGAGTTCCCGGACGTTGGCGGCCGCATCCCCCTCCGGGTCGGCGATCAGGTCCGACCCTTCGACCGCGGCCACCAACTCGCCGACCTTGGGGTCGGTGAACTTGGAGTGGGCGAGGGACGCCAGGAAGGCCATCTGCTCGCCGCGGAGGGCGGCCCCGGCCGGCGGCATGTAGGTCTGCTGGTCCCACCCGAGGACGGCGGCGCAGGAGTTCAGGACGCCCAGCTCCTTCGACCGGCGGACGAGTTCGGCGTAGGCGTCGGCGGGGGTCATGGCGGCTCCTGTCGCGGCCCCGGCGGGGCGGGTATCATGCTGGTGTATCGACCGCCCGGGGGACCCGCGATGGCCGACCGGCTGGTGATGATCGCCACGTTCGACCAGCCGGCCCGAGCCCGGCTGGCGGCGAACGCCCTGGCCGAGGCCGGCGTCCAGGCGGCGGTGGCCGACGAGTCGCTGGTGGCCATGGACTGGCTGCTGTCGGGTGCCGTCGGCGGGGTCAAGGTGCAGGTGTGGGAGGAGGACGCCGACCGGGCGGTCGGGGTGCTGGACGAGGCCCTGGGATCGGGGGAGGCAGGCGACGCCGAGGCACTGGCGACCGAAGCCGAGGCCGCCCGGCCGGACGACCCGGGCGACCGCCCCGCCGCCGGACCGGCTCCCGACGAGTCCCCGCCGGCCGCCCCGGACTCGCGGGACGTGTACGCCCGCCGGCTGTTCGTGGTGGGGTGGTTCGGGGCCGCCTTCCCGCCGCTCCTGCCGGTCACGATCTACCTCTTCCTCAACGCGGCATTCGGGGCGGGACCGCTGTCCCCCCGCGGGCGGTTCGAGCTGATCGTCGGCATCGTGCTGATGGCTCCTTCCCTGGTGATCGCCTACCTCTTCCTCTGGATGGCGGCCAACCCATGAGCCTGACCGGGCTGGCCGCCCCACACCCGGACGACACGATCGCGGCCGTGTCGTCGGCCCCCGGCCCGGGGGAGCGGGCCATCGTCCGGGTCAGCGGCCCGAAGGCCCGGGCGGTCGTGGGCGCGGTCTTCACGGCGGGCGGGGGTGAACCCGCCGGTTCCGGCCAGTCCCTGGTCCCCGGGTCGGTCCGTCTGTCCGGCGTCCACTCCCCCCTGCCGGCCGACCTGTACGTCTTCCCCGGGCCGCGGTCGTACACCGGCCAGGACCTCTGCGAGCTGCACACCGTCGGGGCAACACCGCTGGTGGAACGCCTCGTGGCCGACCTGCTCGCGGCCGGCGCGCGGCCGGCCCGCCCCGGCGAGTTCACCCTCCGGGCGTTCCTGACCGGGAAGCTCGACCTGCCCCGGGCCGAGGCGGTCCATGCCGTCATCGCGGCCGGGACCGACGCCGACCTGCGGCCGGCCCTGGCCCAGTTGGCCGGCGGGGTGTCGGGGCCGCTGGAGGCCGTCCGGGACGACCTCCTGAACCTGCTGGCCGACACCGAGGCGGCCCTCGACTTCGCCGACGAGGACATCAAGTTCGTCGGCAAGCCCGAAGCTCTGACCCGCCTCGCGGCGGCCCTGGCCCGGTTGGCGAACGTCCGCCGACAGCTCGACAGCCGGACCGTCAGCGGCCGTCCGGTCCGGGTGGCCCTGGTCGGGTTGCCGAACGCCGGCAAGAGCAGCCTGTTCAACGCCCTCGGCGGGGGGCCGGACGCCCTGGTCAGCCCGGAAGCCGGGACCACGCGGGACTACCTGACGAAGCGGCTCGCCCTGGGCGGGGTGCCGGTCGAGCTGGTGGACACGGCCGGGTGGCAGGACGCCGGCGACACGATCGCCGAGCAGGCCCAGCGGCTCGGCCGGGAGCAGGCCGGCGGGGCGGACGTGGCCGTCTGGTGCGCCGAGCCGGGGGCGGCGTTTGACCCGGCCGACGAGGCACGGCTGGCGGCGACCGGGGCGGTCGTGCTGAAGGCGCGGACGAAGGCGGACCGGGGGTCAGGGGTCAGGGGTCAGGGGTCAGGCGAGGCCGGGCCGAGCACTTCCGTCGTGACCGCCGGCGGGACGGATTCACTCCGCGGGGCGCTGACCGAGGCGGTTTTGGCGCTGGCCCGGCCGCCGCTGGCCCCGAGCCAGAGCCGGTGCCGGCACCACCTGGACGCCTGCACCCGGAACCTCCAGGCGGCCCACCGGGGGGTCCTGCTCGACGACCCGCCGGAGGTGGTGGCGGTCGGCCTGCGGGCGGCGCTGGACCAGCTCGGCGAGTTGGTCGGGGCGGTTTACACCCCCGACCTGCTCGACCGCATCTTTTCACGCTTCTGCATCGGCAAGTAGCCGACGCCACGCCGCCGGCAATGGATGCCGATGCCGTGCCACTTTGCGGCCGAGGCGGCCTGGTGAACGCCGCCCAGATTCCCCCCGCCCCGAACACGCAGCCGGCCGGCCGCACCCCGGTTGCGCCGGGCCGTCCTTCCGGACGGTCGGACAATACGGCGACGGCCGCCCCAAGCAGCAGGGCCGGCCTGACGAGCGACCCCCACAACCCGGCCCCCGGCCGCGGCGGCGTGACAGCTCCCCCGGCGTCACATCGGCACGATCAGGCTGTGAACGGCCCGGTGCTTGACCTGGTTGGCGGCCCACGCCAGTACCCGCTTGAACTGTTCCAGGGCGTGGAGGCCGGCGGCCAGTAGCTCGCGGTCCCGCAGCCCCTGGGCCGCCTGCACCAGCACCGTCGCCGCCCCCTGCACCTGCGATCCGAGCACCTCCAGCGACTGGAGGTCCCGCAGCTCCCCGAACTCGCCCGGCCGGGCCGTCGGGAACAGCGCCTGCCGGAGTGCCTCCGGCACCTCCGCGGGGTACTCCCCGTACCGCCCCGCGAACGGCCCGAACGCGGCGTGCAGCCCGTCGCACCACCGGGCGAACAGCCCCCACGTGCCGACCAGCTCCAGTTCGGCGACGTGGACTTTTTGGAGCGACCGGCACGCCTTCCCGAACTGCTCCAGCCCGGACCGCAGCTGGCCGAGGGCGTCCCCGACGTGGCTCCGGGGGGTCGGGTGGGCGCCGGCGAGGAGCGTGTCGGCTACCTCCTTCGCCCCCTCGACCAGCTTCCCGGCGGCGTCGGCCACCCGGCTCGCGAGCGCGGCTGCCCCGGCCTTCCGCACCTGCACGGCCGCATACTTGAAGTACGGCTGCTTGCTCACCGGGTCCCACCCGCTGATGGTCAGCTCGTTGGCCGCCCGGCGGTGCCCCTCCCCCTCGGCGTCCCAGTACCCGTAGTGGAACGGGATGAAGACGTGCCCCGGCAGGATGTCGCCGACCCGCGCCGGCCCGCGGACCGTCCCCCGCCGGCTGGCCACCTCGACCTCGCCGCCGTCGGCCACCCCGAGCCGGTCGGCGTCGGCCGGGCACAGCTCGACGAACACGTCCGGGGCGGCCTGTTGCAGCTCCGGGCAGCGGCCGGTCTTAGTCCGGGTGTGGAAGTGGTAGACCACCCGGCCGGTGGTCAGGAAGAACGGGTAGTCGGCGTCCGGCTCCTCCAGCGGCGGGAGGTAGTGGGCCGGCTTCAGGAGCGCCCGGCCGGCCGGGTCGTTCGCCCGGTACTCGTCCGGGGTGCGGGCCGCCCCGGTCTCCAGGTCGTGGCCGAACGTCTGGGTCTCGGCGGCCGCGGTGTGGAACCGCAGGTCGGTGTACAGCCGCTCGCGGCCGCGGGGGTGCTTGCGGTTGCACGGCCACGGGATGCCGGACCCGCGGGCGAGCTTCCGGTAGGTCAGCCCGCTGTAGTCGACGAACCAGCCCTTCGAGCACCGGGCCCAGTGGTCGAATGTCCCCTCCGCGTCGTCCCACTTGCACAGCGGCTGGCCGTCCTTGTCCGTGAACCCCATCCGGCGTGAGAAATCGAGGAAGATGTCCAGGTCGGACCGGGCCTCGCCGGGCGGCTCGACCGCCTTGCGGGACAGGTGGACGGTCCGGTCCACGTTGGTGAAGGTGCCGGTCTTCTCGGCCCAGAGCGCGGCCGGCAACACCACGTCGGCCAGCTCCGCCGTCTCGGTCATGAACGCGTCCTGCACCACCAGGAACAGCCGGTCCTGGCCCAGCAGCTTGCGGACCCGGTGCAACTCGGGCAGGGACACCGCCGGGTTGGTGGCGATCACCCACAGGAACCCGATACTGCCGACCTCGACGTGCCGGAAGATCTCCAGCGCGTGGGCGTGCTGGTGCCAGTGCGGCAGGGTCAGCTCGTCCACGTTCCACAGCTCCGCCCACCGGCGGACGTGGTCCGGGTTCTGCCAGTTCAGGAAGAACGGGAACTCGCCGTCGCACCCGCACTCCCGGCAGTTCTGGGCGGTCGGCTGGCCGTTCATCTGCAGGACCCCGCACCCCGGCCGGCCGACCCGCCCGAGGACGAGGTTGACGTTGTTCACCTGGCACGCCGCGGCCGTCGCCTGGTTCGACTGGTACACCCCCTGGAGGACCGCCGAGAGGAGCATGGCCGAGGTGCCGATCGCCTCCGCCGCCCGCCGCAGGTCGGCCGCCGGCACGCCGGTGATCGCCTCGGCCCGCTCCGGCGGGTACTCGCCGACGACGGCCTCGAGCCGGTCGAACCCCTGGGCGTGGGCGGCGAGGAACGCCCGGTCGGCGTACCCGCCGGCGAGCAGGAGGTGCAGGAGGCCGTTCAAGAGGGCGACGTTGGTCCCGAGCCGCGGCCGCAGGTGGACATCGGCCCGGGCCGCGGTCGGGGTGCGGCGGGGGTCGATCACCACCAGCTTCGGCGGGTGCGGGCCGGCCAGCCGGTCGAGCAGCCGCGCCCAGAGGACGGTCTGGTTCTCGGCCAAGTTGCTGCCGGCCAGCAGCACGCAGTCGGTCACGTCGAGGTCGGCGTAGCTGCCGGCCTGGCCGTCCGAGCCGAACGTCTCGCGGAGGGCCTGCGAGGCGGTGGCGGTGCAGAGCCGGGTGTTCCCGTCCACCTGGTTGGTGCCGATGCCCGCGTAGGCGATCATCGCCAGGGTGTAGTATTCTTCGTGGAACAGTTGGCCGGTGTTGTAGATGCCCACGCCACTCGGGGTCATCCGGTCGATCGTCTCCCGGCACCGGCCCACGACGAGGCCCATCGCCTCGTCCCAGGTCGCCTCGCGGAACCGGCCGCCGTCCTTCACCAGCGGGGTTGTCAGCCGGTCCGGGCTGTTGTTCGCCTGCCAGCCGTACAGCCCCTTCGGCCCGAGCCGGCCCTTGTTCACCCGGTCGGTGGCCAGCCCGCGGACGCCGACGATCTTGCCGCCCTTCACCCCGATGTCGAGCCCGCACCCGTTCGAGCACAGCACGCAGCACGACCGGACCCACCGGCTCGGCTCGGCGGTGACGTACTCGTCCACCCGCTCCGGCCACGCCCCCTCGCCGTGGTACGGGGTGCGGTCCCCCCAGACATCGCGGACGGCGTCGCGGGTGTGACCCATCGGGGCGGGCTCCGGTCAGACGGCGCGGGGGCGGGCCACGCTGTCCGTCGCCGGCCGGCCGGACAGCGAGTTCGGGGCGTTCGGGTGGGCCCCGGGGTCGACCCCGATCCCGAGCCGGTCGACCAGCTCGCCGCCGAGCCAGGCCGTCACCCCGCCGGCCGCGAGGCCGCCGACGGCCAGCAGCAGGGCCAGGTCCGGCGGGGCCGACGGGTTGTCCCTGCGGAACCACCAGCTCGCCCCGAACAGCCCGACGACGCCGAACACGTTCCCCAGCCCGTGCCACAGGCCGATCGCCTTGGCCCGGGTGCCGCTCGGGATGGCGGCCCAGTCGATCGTCCCGGGGACCGCGGCCGCCAGCCCGCCGACCAGCCCGGCGACGATCATCCAGTAGCTGACGGCGGCCATGCCCGGGTCGCGGCCGCCGAAGTAGTAGACCCCGTCGAACACCACGGCCGTGACCAGCAGCCCGAGCGGGAACACGACCAGCATCTGGTGGCTGGCGTGGCCCAGCACTTTCGACCGGCTTTCCATGGCCATCAGCGTCTCCCCCGGTTGGGTGCCGCCCGGGCCGGGAGGGTGCAACGACGGGGCCGGTGGCCGCCCCGGCGGGCGGTCCACCGAATGTCCCGACACCGGGGACGGAACGGATCCTGCACGGCCGTGCCCCGGACCCGGGGCGGAGAGGTGTGGATGGGCGTCGTCGGCTGGCACGCCTCGCACGAGCTGTACCCGCCGTCGGAGCTGCTGCGGCTCGCCGGCCGGGCCGAGGCCGCCGGGTTCCGGGCCGGCATGTGCTCCGACCACTTCCACCCGTGGACCGTCGGGCAAGGCCAGAGCGGGTTCGCCTTCGCCTGGCTCGGAGCCGCCCTGGCGTCCACCGGCCTGCCGTTCGGCAGCGTCTGCTGCCCGATCCAGCGGTATCATCCCGCCGTCGTGGCGCAAGCCGCGGCAACCCTGGCCGAGCTATTCCCGGGGCGGTACTGGATCGCCCTCGGCACCGGCCAGAACCTGAACGAGGGCATCACCGGCAACCCGTGGCCGGCCAAGCCCGGGCGGCGGGAGAAGTTACGCCAGGCCGTCGGTGTCATCCGCCGGCTCTGGGCCGGGGAGGAGGTTACCCACCGCGGCCGGGTGCGGGTGCAGGGGGCGACGGTGTACAGCCGGCCGGCCCGCCCGCCACTCCTGTACGGGGCGGCCATCACCGAGGAGACGGCCGAGTGGGCCGGGTCCTGGGCCGACGGGCTGATCACCGTCGGGGCCGAGCCGGACGACCTCCGCAAGGTCGTGGCGGCGTTCCGCCGGGGTGGCGGGGCGGGCAAGCCGATGGCCCTCCAGGCGGCCGTCGGGTACGACCCGGACGAGGCGGCGGCCTGGCAGGCGGCCCGCGACAACTGGCCGGTCGCCGCCCTCGGGCTGGACCAACTCCAGGACGCCACCACCGCCGAGCTGACGGCCGCGGCGGCCGGCGTGACCCCCGACGACCTGCGGGGCAAGCTCCGGGTGTCGGGCGACCTGGGCCGGCACATCGACTGGCTGCGGGCCGACTTCGAGCTGGGGTTCGACGCCGTCTACCTGCACTTCGTCGGCCGGGACCCCGGCCGGTTCGTAGACGTATTCGGCGAGCGGGTGCTGCCGGCCGTCGCCGGCTGAACCCCCGGCCAGACGAGTCCGCCATGCCCGACCGCCCCCCGCCGCACCCGTGCCCGCAGCTCCGCCGGGCGGACTGGACCCCGCTGGCCGGCGAGTGGGCGTTCGCCCTCGACCCGCCCGGGGCGTGGGCCGCCCCGTGGCAGGTCAAATGGGACCGCACCATCCGGGTCCCGTTCGCCCCGGAGACGGCCGCGGGCGGGGTCGGGGACACCGGGTTCTACAAGGCCTGCTGGTATCGGCGGACGGTCCCGGCGGCGGCCCTCCCGCCCGGCCGCCGGCTGCTCCTGCACTTCGGGGCGGTCGACCACGAGGCGACCGTCTGGGCCAACGGCCGGGTGGTCGCCCGGCACGAGGGCGGGTACACCCCGTTCACCGCCGACGTGACCGAGGCCGCGGCCGCCGGCGAGGTCGAGCTGGTCGTCCGAGCCGGGGACGACCCACACGACCTGGCCAAGCCCCGGGGCAAGCAGGACTGGCAGCTCCACCCGCACTCGATCTGGTACCCCCGGACCACCGGCATCTGGCAGTCGGTCTGGCTGGAGCCGGTCCCGGCCACCCGGCTCGGCCGGGTTCGGTGGGCATCGTCCCTCGACCGCTGGGAGGTGGGCCTGGAGGCGTGTACCGCCGGCGACCCGCGGGACGACCTGCGGCTGCGGGTGGTGCTCAAGGCCGGGCCGCTCCTACTGGCCGACGACACCTACCGGGTGGTGGCCGGCGAGGTCCACCGCCGCATCGCCCTGTCCGACCCGGGTATCGACGACTACCGCAACGAACTCCTCTGGTCGCCGGAGCGGCCGACCCTGATCCAGGCCCACCTGCAACTGCTGGACGAGGCCGGCGGGCCGGTGGATGAGGTGTGGAGCTACACCGCCCTGCGGTCGATCGCCGTGCAGGGCGACCGGTTCGTCCTGAACGGCCGGCCGCTGGCCCTGCGGCTGGTGCTCGACCAGGGCTACTGGCCCGAGACCGGCCAGACCCCGCCGGACGACGCGGCCCTGAAGCGGGATGTCGAGCTGGCCAAAGCGATGGGGTTCAACGGCGTCCGCAAGCACCAGAAGATCGAGGACCCGCGCTACCTGTACTGGGCCGACACCCTCGGGCTGTTGGTGTGGGAGGAGATGCCCAGCGCCTACCGGTTCACCACCACCTCGGTCGAGCGGCTGACCCGGGAGTGGCAGGCGGTGATCGAGCGGGACCGGTCGCACCCGTGCGTCATCGCCTGGGTCCCGTTCAACGAGTCGTGGGGGGTCCCGGACCTGCCGGACAGCCCGGCCCAGCGGCACTACGTCGAGGCCCTGTACCACCTGACCAAGACGCTCGACCCGACCCGCCCGGTGGTCGGCAACGACGGGTGGGAGAGCGTGGCCACCGATGTCATCGGCATCCACGACTACGACGACCGGCTGGCCGAAATCGCCCGCCGGTACGGGGCCGAGGAGACGGTCGCCCGGCTGTTCCGGAAGGAGCGGCCCGGGGGCCGGATGCTCGTCCTCGGCGACCCGGCGACGCACCCGAACCACCCGGTCGTGCTGACCGAGTTCGGCGGGATCGCCTACTCGCCGGCGGACCGGACATGGGGGTACAGCCGGGCCCCGACGGCGGCCGAGTTCGCCGGCCGGTACGCCAAGCTGCTGGCGGTCGTGCGGTCGATGCCGGTGCTGGCCGGGTTCTGCTACACCCAGTTCGCCGACACCTACCAGGAGGCGAACGGCCTGTTGTTCGCCGACCGGACGCCGAAGTTCCCGCTGGCCGACATCGCCCGGGCCACCCGCGGGCCGGCGACCGCCCAGGAGTACGAGGCCGAGCAGACCTGGCGGGAGGAGCTGATGCGGCGGCAGCGGCGGCCGGCCGGCGGGGCGTGACACACCGGGTTCCCATTCCCCGGCAGCCCGGCCGGCGACGCCCGCGCGGACGGTACGCGACGTACCCACCTGCCGTCGGCCGCGGGCGGCCGTGTCGGGAAACCCCCTTCCTCTGGGGGCGGTCTGACCCTGAGGCGCGGCGGTTGCAAGGAGAGTTACGACCCCCAACGGGCGTGACCCCTTCCCGACTCGCAACCCGAGCCGCTTATGCCACCGTCGCCGACGCTGGTCGTCTTCTCGCACCTCCGCTGGAACTTCGTCTTCCAGCGGCCGCAGCACCTGATGACCCGGTTCGCCCGGCACCGGCCGGTGCTGTTCGTCGAGGAGCCGGTCCCGGTCGCCGCGGGCGTGTCCCCGTACTGGGAGGTGATCGCCGTCTCGCCGGGCGTCACCGCCTGCCGCCCACACACCCGGGCCGCCGAGCCCGGCTTCTCCGACGCCCAGAACGCCGCCCTCGGGCCGATGGTCCGGGAGTTGGTCGCCGAGCGGGCCGGGGGCGGGTACGACCTCTGGTTCTTCACCCCGCTCGCCCTGCCGCTGGCCGACGGGCTGAACCCGCGGGTCGTCGTCTTCGACAAGATGGACGACCTGGCGTCGTTCCAGGGGGCGTCGCCGGCCCTCAAGCAGCGCGAGGCGGACCTCCTGGCCCGGGCCGATGTCGTCTTCACCGGCGGCCCGAGCCTCTACCGGGCCACGAAGGACCGTCACCCGAATTGCCACTGCTTCAGCAGCAGCGTCGACACGGCCCACTTCGGGAAGGCCGCCGGGCCGCTGCCGGAGCCGGCGGGCCAGGCCGGCATTCCCCGCCCGCGGCTCGGCTACTTCGGGGTCATCGACGAGCGATTCGACGCGCCGCTCCTCGCCGCCGCCGCCGACGCCCGGCCGGACTGGCAGTGGGTGATGGTCGGGCCGGTGGTGAAGATCGACCCGGCCACTCTGCCGCGTCGGCCGAACATCCACTACCTCGGGCAGCAGGGGTACGCCGACCTGCCGAACTTCCTGGCCGGGTGGGACGTGGCCCTCCTGCCGTTCGCACGGAACGAGTCGACCCGGCTCATCAGCCCGACGAAGGTGCTGGAGTACATGGCGGCGGGCAAGCCCGTCGTCAGCACCCGGATCGCCGACATCGTCGAGCCCTACGGGGCGATGGTCGGCCTCGGGGACGAGCCGGCCGAGTTCCTGGCGGCGTGCGAGGCGGCGCTGAACGAGTCGCCCGAGGCGGCGGCCCGCCGGCGGGAGCGGTTCGCCGGGGTGCTGGCCCGGACCTCATGGGACGCGGCAGCGGCCGCGATGGAGGAAATGATCGAGGAGGCGGCCGTCAGGGCTTCGGTGGCACGGGCCGGGCGGCCCGTGCGCACGGGCCGGGCGGCCCGTGCCACCGAGGAGCAGGCCGCCCCCCGCTCGCCGAAGTCCGTGCCGGTCGCCGTCATCGGGGCCGGCCCGACCGGGCTGTCGGCCGCCTACCACCTCGGCAAGGACGCGGTCCTGATCGAGGCCAACGCCACCGTCGGCGGGTGGTGCCGGTCGCTGGTGGACAACGGGTTCACCTTCGACTGGGCCGGGCACATCATGTTCTCGAACGACCCGTACGTCCACGAGATGTACAAGCGGCTGTTGGGCGACAACGTCCACTGGCAGGACCGGGAGGCGTGGATTTACAGCAAGAACGTCTACACCCGCTACCCGTTCCAGGGGTCGCTGTACGGGCTGCCGCCGGATGTCATCAAGGAGTGCGTCGTCGGGGCGATCGAGGCCCGGTTCGGGCCGCTCAAGAACGACAAGGGCGGGTCGCTCGCCCACTCCGGCGGGAACGGGGTCGGCAACGGCAAGCCGGCGGCGAACGGGTCGGCCAACGGCCACCACGCCCACGGGAACGGGGCGGCCAAGAACGGGGCGTGTAGCCTCGTCGCCGGCACCGACCCGAAGGACGCCGGCGTCTCCGACTGCTGCGGCGACGGGGTCGCCGAGAGCACCGTCCCGCTGGTGAACCGGCTGCCGGCGAACGGCGCCCCGGCCCCGGCGGCGTCCGGCCCGCGGAACTTCGAGGAGTTCATTTACCAGGTCTGGGGGGCCGGGATCGCCAAGCACTTCGCCGTCCCGTACAACCGGAAGATTTGGGCCGTCCCCCTGGACCAGATGGAGACGAGCTGGCTCGGCGGGCGGGTCCCGCTGCCCGACCTGGAGGAGATGATCGAGGGGGCGCTCTCCCCGAAGCCGAAGCCGATGGGGCCGAACGCCCGATTCGGGTATCCGCTGCGGGGCGGGTTCCAGGCCCTGATGGACGGGTTCCTCCCGCTCCTGACGGGCGACCTCCGGCTCGGCACCCGGGTTGTCGGGGTTTCCCCCAATCGGCGGGAGCTGGCGCTGGGGGACGGGTCGGTGCTCGGGTACGATCAGTTGGTCAGCACCATGCCGCTGCCGGTGCTGATCCGGGCGATGGGCGACGAGGCCCCGGAGGACGTGAAGCGGGCGGCCGCCGGGCTGCGGCACACCTCGGTCCGGTGCGTCAACCTCGGCATCGGCCGGGCGAACCTGACCGAGAAGCACTGGATTTATTACCCCGAGGACACGGTCTTCCACCGCATCTTCGTCCAGGGCAACGCCAGCCCCCACTGCAACCCGCCGGGCGGGTTCGGGCTGACCTGCGAGATCACCTACGGGCCGCTCAAGCCGCTGCCGTGCGACGGCGACGACCTGATCCGGCGGTGTATCGACGACTGCGTCAGGGTCGGGTTCATCAAGGCCGATGACCCGGTGTGGGCGGCCAACCAGGTGGACATGCCGTTCGCCTACGTCGTCTACGACCACGCCCGGCCGCGGAACGTCGCCCTCATCCGCGAGTGGCTGAGCCGGCACGGCATCCACCTCGCCGGCCGGTACAGCGAGTGGGAGTACTACAACTCGGACCACGCCTTCCTGGCCGGGAAGAAGGTGGCCGAGGCGGCCCGGGCGGCCCTCGCCGCCGCCCCGGTCCGCGACCGGCTGACCCGGGGCGTAGCCGCGACCGTCTGACCCGGCGAGCGGGGGGCGTGAGCCCCCTGTTTCCGGGTCGAAGAAATAGGGGGCTCACGCCCCCCGCTCGCCAGCACCGACTCGACGCGAGGACCGCATGACCCGCACCGACACCCCGGCCGCCCTCGACCGCCTGCTGGCCGCCGTCCCGGCCCGGTACCGGTTCCAGGCCCGGGCCCTCCTGACCGACCCCCGGCAGGGCGGCCGCGGCCTCCGCGCTTGGCTGGCCATCCTGGAGACCGACGACCGGCCGATCCCGGACGAGCTGCCGGAGGAGCTGGTCGGCGTCTACCTGAGCGACGACGACGCCGAGCCCTTGTACGACTGCGAGTGCTGCGGGCTCCCCATCCCGGTCCGGGCGGCCCGCCGGTGCGGGCACGAGGCGGCCGTCGAGCGGGAGTACTTCCCGGCCTGCCCGTGCTGCGGCGGGCGGACCGGCCGCCACGCCTACTGGTCCCGCCCGGCCGCGGCGTCCAATTAACCACCAACAGTACCGACCAGGACGACCCGACCCCGCCCGCGGCGGGGTCGGCCGGGGTCCGCACGCCCGTTCCGGGGGGATGATGGGGGAACCGCTACCGACCAGCCGGCCGGAGGTCTGGGCCGGGGTCGAGTGTACCGTCAACCGGGTCGGCGACCGGTACTTCGACCAACTCGCCCGGACCGGCCACGACCGCCGGCCGGGCGACGTCGACCGGCTGGCCGGACTCGGCATTAACGCCGTCCGCTACCCGGTCCTGTGGGAGCGGCACCCCGACCCGGTCGATTGGGCGTGGGCCGGCGGTCGTCTGGACCGGCTCCGCGACCTCGGCGTCCGCCCGGTCGTCGGGCTGGTCCACCACGGCAGCGGCCCGCCGGACACCTCGCTCGTCGACCCCGCCTTCCCCGGGCGGCTGGCCGCCTTCGCCGCGCAGGTGGCCGGGCGGTTCCCGTGGGTCGACGCCTACACCCCGGTCAACGAGCCCTTGACCACCGCCCGGTTCGGCGGGCTGTACGGCCACTGGTACCCGCACGGCCGGGACGACCGCACCTTCGTCCGCTGCCTGCTGACCCAGTGCCGGGCGGTCGCCCTGGCGATGGCCGCGGTCCGGCGGGTGAACCCCCGCGCCGCCCTGGTCCAGACCGACGACCTCGGGGAGGTGTACGCCGCCCCGGCCCTGGCCGGCCAGGCCCGGTTCGAGAACGACCGGCGGTGGCTGACCTGGGACCTGTTGTGCGGCCGGGTCGACCGCCGGCACCCGCTGTGGCGGTGGCTGCGGGACGTGGGGACGCCGGAAGCGGGCCTCCTCTGGTTCCGCGACCACCCGTGCCCGCCGGACCTGATCGGCGTCAACCACTACGTCACCAGCGACCGCTACCTGGACGACCGGCTGGAGTACTACCCGCCCGGGCTGCACGGCGGGAACGGCCGGGAGACCTACGTCGACACCGAGGCCGTCCGGGTCCTGCCGGACGGGCCGGCCGGCCCGGCGGGGCTCCTGCGGCAGGCGTGGGAGCGGTACCGGCTGCCGCTGGCGGTGACCGAGGCCCACCTCGGCTGCACCCCGGACGAGCAGGTGCGGTGGCTGTGGCACGTGTGGCGGGCGGCATGCTCGGCCCGGGCGGCCGGGGCCGACGTCCGGGCGGTGACGGCGTGGGCGGCGTTCGGGGCCTACGACTGGGACTCGCTCGTCACCCGGGAGGCCGGGAGCTACGAGCCGGGGCTGTTCGACGTCCGGTCCGACCCGCCCCGGCCGACCCCACTGGCCGGGCTGGTCCGGGACCTGGCCGCCGGCCGCCGGCCGGACCACCCGGCCCTCGCCGGCCCGGGCTGGTGGCGGCGGCCCGAGCGGCTGCTGGTCCCGGCCCCAGGCCCGGCCCGCCGACCGCTCGCCCTGGTCTAGGGCGTTCGCCCAAAAGCCCCTCCGCCGGCCCGATGTTGCCGGGCGTACCAACGGGCGCCCCCGACAAGGCCTCGTCCGGCCGGCACCCACCCGGGGCCCCAGGTCTCGTACACCTTCGCACACGTTGCACCGGGGAATCCGCTTCCGTATCGGCAAGTGAGGGGGATCGATCCGGCCGTGGGGCCGGGCGCGACCGCCCCTGCGCCGCCGGGGGTTCGAGTCGAGTGGACCGCCCGTCGGGGTGCCCATGCCACGGGCTCCAGGAGACCGTCGTGACCCGCCTCCACCTCGCCGCCGTGCCGCTCCTGCTCGTGACCGGGGCCGTCGCCGCCCAGCCGCCGCGGCCGGCCAAGCCCCCGGCCGACCTCGCCGCCGTCCCCGGGACGGGTTCGCGGTGGTCAGCCTGAAGGTGTCGGCCGCCTGGGACCTGCCGGCCCTCAAGCCGCTGCGGGACTGGCTGGCGGCCCAGCCCGACCTGCCGCTCGAACAGGTCCTCGGGGTCGGCCCGGCCGACCTCGACCGGGTGACCGTCTACTGGCCGGTCCACGACCTCCGGGACGGGCTCGGCAACCCGCTGGTCGTGGCGACGACCCGCAAGCCGTACAACGAGGCCCGGGTGGTCAAGAACCTGACCCGGGCCGGCCCCGGCGACCGGCCCCGGGCCGACCGGCTCGGGCCGGTCGTCCTGGTCACCGGCGGTCGGTCGGTCGCCTTCGCCGACGACACCACCCTGGTCCTCGACCGGGGCCTGGACCGGGGCGACTTCTCGCTCCAGACCCGGTCGGCCGCCCTGGTCGGACAGCTCTTCGCCCGCAGGGCGGACGGGCCGCTGGCCGCGGCCCCGGCGGCGGCCGGCGACCACCCGCTCGTCGTCGGGCTGGACGTGTCGCAACTCCCGCGGGTGCCGGGCGGCGAGCCGTTCCCGGAACTGGCCCCGTACGCCGCCCTGTTCCAGGCCAAGACGGCGACCCTGACGGCCGACCTGACCGACACCGGGGGCGTGGCCGTGGCTCTGACCCTGGCGTTCCCGGACGCGGCGGCCGCCAAGCGGGCCGGGCCGGTGCTGGAGGAGGCCCTGGCCGACCTGGCGAAGGCGGCCGGGGACGAGGCCAAGCGGGGCGCCGACCGGGACGAGGACGGGGCCGCCGCGGCGCTGCTGTTCGGCTGGGTGCGGGACGGGCTGAAGGGGGCGAAGGTGGAGGTGACGGAGGCGGCGGTGGTGGCCACCGCGTCGGCCCCGCTGGAGCCGTTCCTCGGCCGGTTCGTGGCCAAGCTGCCGAAGGCCCTGACCGCCGCCCGGGAGGCGACCGAGGCCCAGAACAACCTGAAACAAGTCCTCCTCGGCCTGCACAACCACCACGACACCTTCGGGTTCATGCCGGGCGACGTGTCGGCGGAGAAGACGGCCTGGAGCTGGCGGGTGCAAATCCTGCCGTTCATCGAGCAGGAGAACCTGTACAAGCAACTCGACCTCAAGCTCCCGTGGGACGACCCGAGGAACGAGGCGGTGCTGGAGGCGGCCGAGATGCCCAAGGTGTACGAGGTGCCGGGCCGGCCGGCCCCGAAGGGGCAAACCTACTGGCGGTCGTTCACCTCGGCCCGGAACGCGGCCGGCGGGCAGGCGTGGCTGACGGCCGGCGAGCGGGGGCCGCGGTTCGCGGCCATTACCGACGGGCTGTCGAACACGTTCGCGGTGGTCGAGGCCGGGGAGAGCGTGCCGTGGTACGCCCCGGACGTGCTGGGCTACGACCCGAAGAAGCCGCTGCCCCCGCTCGGGGCGAAGGACGCCCGGACGTTCCTGGCCGGGATGGGGGACGGCAGCGTCCAGCCGGTCCGCCGGGACACCGACGAGAAGGTGCTACGGGGGCTCACCACCCGGGACGGCGGGGAGGTGGTGCTTCCCCCGTGGGAGGAGGGCCGGCCCCGCCCGGCGGCGAAGTCGGCCCCGCCGGTGGCGAAGTCGGCGGCGATACCGGCCGAGAAGTCGGTGCCCCCGCCGCCGAAGTGACGGGGGTGGGTAGCGGGCCGCCCGGTGCCTCTCGTAGGGTGTGTCGAGCCGGCCGCTCCGGGCCGGCGATGACGCACCGGGGCGCGTGGTGCGTCGTCGCGGACCGCGGCCAGTCCGCTCGACACACCCGACACCGGACCCACCTACCCCACCCGGTTCGGCAGCGGGTCGCCCCGCAACCCCGCTAGCAGGTTGGCCACCGCCATCTCGGCCATCCGCCGGCGGGTCTGCTCGGTGGCGCTACCCAGGTGCGGGGTGACGGTCAGGTTGTCCAGCTTCAGAATCGGGTGGTCCCGGGGTAGCGGCTCCGGGTCAGTCACGTCCAGGGCGGCCGCGTAGATGCGACGGGTCGCCAGCGCCTCGGTGACGGCGTCGAGATCGACCACCGCCCCGCGGGCGGCGTTCACCAGCACCCCCGTCGGCTTCATCCGGGCCAGCTCCTTCCGGCCGATCAGCCCCCGCGTCCCGGCCGTCAGCGGCACCGTCAGGACGACGTAATCGGACGCCGACAACAGGTCGGGGAGCGACACGTAATGGGCCCCGAGGGCGGCCTCGGCGGCCGGCTTGGGGTTGCGGTTGTGGTACAGCACCGTCATGTCGAACCCGCGGGCCCGGCGGGCCACCTGCTCGCCGATCCGGCCCAGCCCGACGATGCCGAGGGTGCTGCCGTAGACCTCCCGGCCGAGCATGTGGGACGGGTCGTACCGCAGGAAGTCCGGTCCGCGGGCGTACCGATCGCCCTCGGCGATCCGCCGGCCGGCGGCCAGGAGGAGGGCGAACGCCAGGTCGGCCGTGGCCCCGTCCAGCACACCGGGGGTGTTGCCGACCAGGACGCCCCGGGCGGCCGCGGCCGGCAGGTCGACGTGATCGACCCCGACCCCGACGTTCGAGACGACCCGGGCGTCGGGCACCCGGTCGAGCAGCGGGCCGTCGACGGTCGGGTGGCCGTAGGTGAGGACGCCGGCGAGGCCCGGCCCGGGCGCGTCCCACGGGACGAGTTCGACGACGCCGGCCAGCAGCTCGGTCAGGACCGGCCCGACCGGCAGGTCGGCCAAGACGCGGGGGAGGGGCATGGTGGGCGTCCGCACAGGCCGGGAGGCCTGTGCCACCAGAACCCTGGTGGCACAGGCCTCCCGGCCTGTGCGGCTTACTACTCCTTCGGCGGGGTGAAGTCGGCGATGTAGAGCTGCGTCGGGGACCGGCCGTCCCGGCTACTGGTCCACATCAGCTTGGCGGAGTCCGGGCCGAACACCGGCAGCACGTCCTGGCCCGGGGCGTGGGTGATCCGGGTCGTCTTGCCGGTCTCGGTGTTCATCCAGTACAGGTCGTAGTTCGGCCGGGCCGTCTCGTCGCTGTGGTCCGCGGCGGTGTAAATGATGTGCTTGCCGTCCTTGTACCAGTACGGGGCCCAGTAGACCCACTTGTCGTTATTCGTCAGCGCCCGCTCGCCCGTCCCGTCGCTGTTGATGACGTAGAGCTGGAGCCGGTCCTTCTCCTTCCGGTCGGCCCGGAAGACCACCTTCGTCCCGTCCGGGGAGAAGAACGGCCCGCCGTTGTAGCAGCCCGGGGCGTTCGTCAGTTGCCGCGGGTTCGACCCGTCGGCGTTCATGGTGAAGAGCTGCACGTTACCGGCCGTCCCGGAGCTGTAGACGATCCGCTTGCCGTCGGCCGAGTAGCTCCCCTCGGCGGTGTACACCTTCGCGTTCGGGGTCAGGCACTTCAGGTCGGTGCCGTCGGGGTTGGCCTCGTAAATCTTCATGTGCGGGTCGAAGTCCCACGAGTACCGCCGGCGGACGCCCTTCTTGCGGTCCTCCTCCCGCTGGGCGTACTCCGCGGCTTGGTGCTTCTTGGCGTCCGGGTCGGCGTGGCTGCTGGCGAAGATGACCCGCTTGCCGTCCGGCCGGAAGTAGGCGCAGGTGGTCCGGCCGACGCCCGGGCTGATCCGCCGGAACGACCCGGTGGCCAGGTCTTGGACGAAGATTTGGTAGAACGGGTTGCCGGTGTCCTTCTCCTCGGCCTGGAAGATGACCTGCTTGCCGTCGGGCGAGAAGTAGCCCTCGCCGGCCCGGACGAACGGGACCGTCACCCGCTTGACGTTGGAGAGGTGGGCGGCCTCGGCCTTGGCCCAGTCGGCGGCGGGGACGGCCGCCGGCGGCTGGGCCGGGGCGGCGAGGGCGAAGGTCAGGAGGAGTTGGTGCATGGGGGAACCCGTCCGGTATACTGCGGTGTCTAACTAGTGTAGCGGTCGGCCGGGGGGCGACGGATGGGGCCGCCGTTCGCCGGGGCTGAGGACGGGACCAACCCGCTCGGCCCGGTCTTCGTCGGATTCCTCGGCTGCGTGGCCGTCGGCCCGGGCCTGCTCGTCGCCTTCTGCACCCTACTCGTCTGGCTGGAGTACGGGCGAATCGGCGGGCCAACCGCCCGGGCCCGAGGGAGTAGCCCGCCGCCATGCCGCTCGACCCCGAGACGCCGTGCCGGCTGTGCGACCGGCCGTTCCCCCGGCCGCGGCTGACGAAGCATCACTGCAAACCGAAGTCGAAAGGCGGGACGGTCGCCGACGTGGAGCTGATCTGCCCGCAGTGTCACGGGATGGTCCACGCCACGTTCACCAACGCGACGCTGGCCGCCCTCTACCCAACCATCAATAAGTTGCGGACGGCCCCGGAGTTAGGGCCATTCTTGAGGTGGGTGCGGAAGCAGCCGGCGACCCGGCGGAAGCGGAACAAGTCCCGCCGGAACAAGGTGTAGACTTCGGACCCAGGGCGTTGCCCTGGGCTATGCTGGCGCGGGCCTTCAGCCCGCCCGGAAAACCCCGGTTCCCCCGCCTGTAGGGCCGGGTCAACATAGCCCAGGGCAACGCCCTGGGTCCGACTCCGCCCTTACTTCCGGAACCACCCCGCGGCCGTCTCGACCGCGTCGTCCGCCCAGGTCGGCTCCGGGGCGATCACCACCCCGGCCCGGACCACCGCGTCCCACTCCTTCGGGTCCGGCGGCAGCCGCCGGCCGGTCAGCCGGACCAGCCCGTCGTGGGCCCGGCCGACGACCGCCGGGTCCTTACCCCCTTCGGCCGAAAGCACCTGCGCCAGGGCTGCGACTGCCTCCGGGTGGCGGCAGTGGCCCAGCCCGCGGACGGCCGCCAGCCGCACGTCCCGGTCGTCGGAGCCGTCGGGGGCGGTGTCGGCCGGCGGGGCGGCCACCGTCGCCAGGAACCGGGCCGCCTCGGGTTGCCCGGTCCGCCCGAGGGCGTCCAGCGCCCGGCAGCGGATCACCGCCGCCGTGTCCGGGGCGAACCCGGTCGGGGCCGTC
>JAIEQN010000164.1 GCA_019747685.1 Gemmataceae bacterium | reverse complement strand
GGACGCCGGGATCGCGACGGCCATCGGCTGCCACACGTTCCGGGCGACGGCCATCACCAACTACCTGGCCAACGGCGGGACGCTGGAGAGGGCCCAGCAGCTGGCCAACCACGAGTCGGCCCGGACGACCAAGCTGTACGACCGCCGGGACGACAAGCTCTCCCTCGACGAGGTCGAGCGGATCACCATCTGAAGGGCCAGCCTCCGCACGGGCCTCGGGGTGGCGGGCGGTCTACCAGGACGAGTCGACCGTCGCTCAACGTCTCCGACGGGGTCGAGTCGGGCGGCGCGTTGTTGGTCACGACACGGACGGACCGTTGACCCGGGCGGCCCTCCCTGGTACGGTCCCCGCGTGGGCACCGACGAGACCTCCGACACCGCCTTCGGGCTGTTCATCTGCTACCTGCTCCCCGGGTTCACCGCCCTCTACGGGGTGCCGTTCTCGGCCGGGGGGCTGCCGGTCTGGGGGACCGTGCCCGGGGTCGTCGCCCCGTCCGGCCCGGAGGTCGTCGTCGCCGCCGTCCAGGCCGCGGCCGCCGGGCTGACAGTGAGTACCGTCCGGTGGCTGCTACTCGACCCCCTCCACCACCGCACCGGCGTCAGGCCCCCGGCCTGGGACTTCGCCGTCCTCGGCCGCTCGGCCGAGGCCTTCGAGCTGCTCCTCCAGATCCACTACCGGTACTACAAGTTCTACGCCAACATGGTGGTCGCCCTGGCCTGGGCGTACGCCGCCGGCGGGTACGCCCAGGGATGGCGGGGGGCGGCCTACGGTGCGCTGGCCGCGCTCTTCTTCCTCGGCAGCCGGGACGCTTTGAAGAAGTACTACGACCGGTCCGGCCGGCTCCTCGGGGGCGGGGGCGGCTGACCCGCGGCCGGTTCGGTCCCGGCCGCCCGGCCCGGCATCAGGTCCCCGAGCCCGACCCCGAGGGCGTCGGCCAGCTTCTCGATGTTCAGGAGGGAGATGTTCCGCAGCCCCCGCTCGACGCTCGACACGTAGGTGCGGTGGAGGCCGGCCAGCTCGGCCAGCCGCTCCTGGGACACCCCGGCCCGCAGCCGGACCTCGCGGAGCCGCTCGCCGAATCGCACCAGGACGTTCGCCACCCGCCGCCCCCGCCCGGGCCGGTCCACCGGAAATGGTGTTTGACTCGACTCTGGGGGGTCGCATACGATGGGTCTACATCCTTAACGTCACGGTGACGTAAAGGATGTATCTCCGCATCCTGGGGGGGACCGGCCATGACCAACGGCGGCGGGCCGCACGGCCACAAGAAGGGAAAGGCGGGCGGCCCGAGGGCGGGCGTGGCACGGGACACAAAGGCGGCCGGGAAGAAGGTGCTCACGGCCGGCCTCCCCGGGAAGCCGGCGGCGAAGAAGCCGACCCGGGCGGGCGGGTGACGGGCCGCGGACCGGGGCCGGCGGAACACCGCCGCGGGCTCCCTCGACTCTGGGGTGGCTGGGTCGGCCCGACGGGGCGTGGGCCTGGTCGTCGGACGCCCCCTCCCGTCGCCTCGGCCGCCGCGCGGTGTCAGCCGGCCGTGAACACCGCGCGGCGACCGAGGCGACGGGGTGAACCCCAGGGTCGGGGGCGGGGTCCACCGGGGGCGGGTCGGTCAGAGGCCGACCTTGGCGGCCGCGTTCTCCCGGAACAGGGACCCGTCCCGGACGTACCGCCGGAGGACGGCGAGCGACCTGTGCCCGCTCTGGTCCTGGATCGCCCGCTCGGGGACCCCGGCCATCGCCGCCTGGGTGATGAGCCCGGCCCGGAGCGAGTGCCCGGCGTACCGGCGGGCAGTTCGCCCGGCCCGGACCAGGCTCCGCTTCACCACTTCGGCCACCGCCCGGTCGGACAGCCGGTGCTCCGACACCTGCCCGTGCTTGTTCACTGACCGGAAGAGCGGCCCCTCGTCCACCCCCGAGAGGTCAAGCCACCGCCGGACCGCCCGGACCGGGCAGGTCTCGGGGTGCTCGCCGAACGGGATGCCGACCTTCCGGCCGGCCCCGAACTGGTCGGTCTTGCTCTTGCGGACCACCACCACCAGCCCCTCGTCGGCCGGGGCAGTATCTGCCACGTCGAGCCCCACGAGTTCACTCCGCCGCATCGCCCCGGCGAAGCCCAGCAGGAGGAGGGCCCGGTCCCGGGCCCCGAGGAGCGTGTCCGGCAGGTGGTCGATCATGGCCCGGACGTGGCGGGTCAGGGCGGGCTTCACGTGCGACTGGGCCACCCCCTTCTCCCGCCGGATCCCGGCCCAGACGAGCCGGACCGCGGCCGCCTTGGTCGGCGGCTCGTGGCCGGCCGCCCGGTGTGCCTCGGCGACCGCCGCCAGCCGCCGCTGGAGTGTACTCACCTTCAACTCCCGGGACCGGTCGGCCAGGTAGTAGGCGAGGGTGTCGGGGGCGGCCGGGAGGGCCGGCCGGCGGTAGGCCTCGCACCACCCGGCGAAGTCGGCCCAGTCGGCCCGGTAGCCCCGGACGGTGTTCGCGGCCTTCGCCCTCAGGATATAGTCCGAGGCCCGGGCCCCGACCTCCTCCAGCCGGGCGGCCAGCCCCTCGGCCCCGCGGGGGGCGGCCCGGGACGGTGCGGGCGGGGAGGGGATGGGTTGTGTGCGGGGGTCGGCGGACATCGGCCCGGCCAGGGTAGCACGGGCGGGGCCGCCGCGCGAGCGGAAACCGCCGGACCGGCCGGCCGCTACTCGCCGCCCCCCGTGTCCCCGCCCGGCGGTCACGTCTGACCCCCAGCCGTCCTCGGCGGCGGCCGCCCGGTTGGCCCGGTGGAGGGCGAGGGAGGCGTCGAGGATGGCGTCACCACCCGCTCGAACAGGGCCAGGAGCACCTCGGCCGCCCCGACCCGGACGAAGAGGTTCAAGGGCGAGTTGTCGGAGACGATGAGGGTCACGGGTTGGCCGGCCCGAGCAGGCGGTCCAGGGCGGCCCGGTCTTGGTCCAGGTCGGCGGCCGTGTACTGGGCGGTCGCCCACCGGGCCCCGAGCCACTCCTCGGCCTCCCACCGGGTGCCGAGCCCGAGCAGCCGCTGGACCTGGTAGCGGGAGAGGGCCCCGGCCCGGTACCCGTCCAGGGCCAGCCACCCCAGGGCGGCCCGGCCGAGGTCGCCGTGGGCGGCCGCCAGCCGGGCGGCGATGTCGTCGGGGATGTCGAGGGTCAGTCGCACGGCCGGGCCTCCGTAGCTCGGTCCATCCTACCACGGCCCGGCCCCGGACGCACGCCCCGCGCGGGGGCGGGGGGCGGGGGTCCGCCCGGCCTCGGGTGGGGGCCGACGGCGGCCTGACAGGCGTCGGCCCGCGCCAGGATTCGGTTTCAGGACGCCGGCGTCGGGGGGGTGAGCAGGCTCAGCGGGGAGACCGGGGTGATACCGGGGTAGCGGCGGAAGTCCTGGTCGTTGAAGGTCAGCAGGTGGGTGACGCCGTGGGCCCGCATGGCGGCCACGAACCGGGCGTCGTGGGCCGGCTTCCCGAGCGGCTTGTGGGCGGCGAGAAGCCCCCGCCACTCGGCGAACACGGCGGCCGACTCGGGGAGCAGGGTGAAGTGGGTGTCGAGGAAGGCGAACTCAGCGAGGACCTCGTCCGGCGTCTTCCCCCGCCCGTTCTTGTCGACCGGCCGGGTGGACACCACCCAGAACTCGTAGTAGTCCTGGGGCACGAGGCACAGCGTGTGCCCCTGCCGCCCGAGCAGGTCGGTCGCGTCGGCCGCGGCCTGGTGGTGGGCGTGCCCGGGCTCGGCCATCCGGAGCAGGACGTTCGAGTCGAGCAGGTAGTTCATTCCCCACACCCCTCGTAGATGCCCTCCCGGCTGTCATCCATCGCGATGTCCCGCTTCGGGTGGCTCGCCACCCAGGCCCGCAGCTCGGCCGACCACCGGTCGGGGTCGTCCTGGTTCGGGGACCGGGGGGCGGCCGCCCCCCGGCGGGCGTCGCCCACGAGCTGCTCGACCTGGCGGACGACCGCCTCGGGGAGGCCGGTCAGGTCGAGCACGTGGGGCTTCGGGTGGAGGGTGAGGTCGGTTGCCATGTCCCCACGATACCACGGACGGGGGAGGCCAGGCCAGCACAACCGGCACGCGGCCTCGGCCGGCACACGCCCCCGCGACGGCTCCCCCCGCCCTGACCCGTCGCCGTCGGGACCGTCGCGGGGGCCATTACGCTCCTCGTATCGATTCGCCCGAGGGGCTGCTCGGCCTCGTCCCCGTCCAGGACCGGGGTCTTGCCCTTCTCGGCCGACGGGCTCGGCCCTTTCAGTACGGCCGCCGGGTTCACCTCCGGCACCCCGCCGGTCGCGAGGTCGTCGAACGGCATCCGGATGGTGGCCAGGTTCTGCATAACGGTCGGGGCCGCTTCACGACGACGAGCTTTCCGGTCATGCCGACCCCTCCGGGCGTTCGTTCTCCGCCACCCAGGCGAGAACCGCCTCGCGAGTGAGTTCCCAGCGGTCGGCCGGGAATCCGGCGACGACATCGAACTTGAACCGCTGGTAGAGGCCGCCCTCTTGGGCACGCTCGGCCCCGACGACATCGGCCAGGATGGCCAGGGCGAGCTGGGCCGGGCCGCTCCCCGAATAGCCCCATTCAAAGCCCGTGGGCGAGTGGTTCCGGAGGTCGGTGCGAAGCGGCAGGGGGCGGACCCGCCCGGCGTCGTCCTCGCCGGCGACCACCGCCCCGCCCGGGGCGCGGACCCCGACGTACTTGACCGCCGGGCGGTCGGTGAGGCTCGCCCCATCGGCCCCGGTGCGGGGGTGGTTCGGGCCGCTCAACATGGCCGTCCTCGGTTCATCTCTCCTCCTCGCCTCGCTCCGTGAGCAGGGCCTTTAGCACCCGCCCGCCGGGGTCTTTCACCCGCGGGCGGTCGAAGAACTCCACCCCGAGCTTGTGCTCCGCAGGTCGGGCAAGGCCGGCGGCGACCAGGGCGGCGAGCTGGCCCTCCGGGTCGTCCGCCCAGCCGACCGGGTCGATGCGGGCGATGGGCTTCCCCCGGTCGGTGACGACGACCGTCCTCCCGGCCCGCACACTCCCGAGCCACTCGGACAGCCGGGCCTTGAGCTTGCTCACGGACACCCGCTCGGCGGTCATCGGCTCCTTGTCCTCCGGACCGACCCGGACGAACCCTCGAAGGGACTCGGGAAGCGGCCCAGAACCGGTGTCGTGTCGGGGCCGGTAAACTCGGTCCGGGGCGGGGTCGGGACGACCCAGAACTCGAGCTCCCGGACCAAATGGTCGTACCCGTTCACCGCCGCCTCGTACACGAACCCGTCCACCTCCTCCGTGGTCCAGCCCTGGAGCCGGGCCTGTCGGCGGAACCGGCCAAGGAGGGCCGCCCCGTCCTCCTCCCACCGCGGGTCGAACCACATGCGAACCGTCCCGGTTGTCATGCTCACTTCGGCTCCCGCCCCTCCTGCCACCTCAGGTCGCCGAGCCAGAACGGGGCGTCGGCCCAGGCCCGGAAGGCGGCCCGGTCGGCCGGGCCCCAGACGTACCAGCCGAACACCGCGTCGAACCGCGGGCTCACCCGGTCGAGCCCGGCGCAGTCCCACACCTTCAGCACGAACTCGGCGGCCAGCCGCCCGGCCCACTCGGCGTCGCCGTCCCGCCCGGCCGCCCACAGGTCGAGGGCGTCGGGGTCCCACGGGTCGACGCCCGGGGCGTCCTTAAGGCTCGGGAAGGAGCGGGCCAGGGCCTGGATGCGGGCGACGTCGGAGTCGGTCGGCTTCATATCGGTCTTCTTCCCTCTACGCCCGGGTGTCACAGGATGACACCATCGGCGAAGTACCAGTCCCCGACCGCGGTGATGACGTCGGAGCAGAAGTCGGTGTCCTGGTTTTCCTCGGCCACCGAGCGGTCGAGGTAGGGGGCCGACCGGATGACGGGCTGTCCGTCCTCGTTCGTGCCGGCCCACCCGTAGGCGGTGGTGCCGTCGACCCGCCAGGTGCCCTCGGCCACGAGATTCCCGGCGAACCACTCCACCGCCTCAAGCGGGACGCCGGTTACGCGGGCGAGAAGGGGGAGGTCGTAGTGCCCGCCGGCGGCGTATGCGGCTAGGAGGACCAGGCCGGCCCGGAACGCGTGGGAGTCCTCGGGCTCGTTTGGGTTATGCCGCCGCAGCTCCCGCCGGGCCACCTCGACGGCGGCCTCAACGTGCGCTTCGAGCTCGCTCGGGGGCTCCCGGTCCTCCGGGGCCGCCGGTCCGTCACTGGTCCCTTCCGCGCTGGCGGCCGCCGGGTTCGTCTCCAGTACGCCGCCTGCGACAAGGCGGTCAAAGAGCTTTCGGACGGCGGAAAGGGCATGCCGGACCGACAGAGCCTCACGCCCCGAGGCGAGGTCCTCGGCCCAGGCGGCGACATCGGGCGGGCGGACCTCTTCGAGTCGGAGGCCGCGGGCGTCGAGCCAGGCGAAAAACTCCCTGGCAGCCCGGAGGTCGGCCAGCCGGGTGCCGATGCTCCGGGCGGGGTCGACCACAAACTCGATGAACGTCCGCTCGGCCTTCGGGCCGGCCCGGCGGATGGCGGGCGGGAGCTGGGGGCGGGGGTCGGAGCCGGCGAAGTGCTCGAGGAACTTCCGCTCGGCCTCCGGCCCGGCCCACCGGACGGCGGCCGGGATCATGTCCCGGGGGTCGCGGGCGGCCGCGGGTGGCGCGGTCGTCTTCCGTCTCGGCCCTCCGACCGCGGTGATGACATCGGAGCAGAAGCCGGTGTCGTGGTTCTGCTCGGCGACCGGGAGGTCGAGGAACGGGGCCGACCGGACCACGCGCTGTCCGTCCTCGCCCGCGGTGACCCACCGGTAGGCGGTGGCGCCGTCGGGCCGCCAGGTGCCGGCGGCCAGGAGGTTCACGGCGAACCTCTCGACCGCCGCGAGCGGCACCCCGGACAGGCGGGCCAGGAAGGGCAGGTCCCGGCACCCGGCGATATGGGCCGCCAGGAGGACATTCCCGGCCCGGAACGCGTCGGAGTCCTCGGGCTCGTCGGGGTTTAGCCGCCGCACCCGGTCCCGGAGCGAGTCGAAGGCGGTCAGGAGTACGTGCGGTAGCTCCGGCCCCGGGCCCGCCGGTTCATTGCCATTTTCGTCTTCACTTCCGATAGCCATATCCCATCCTGGATCGCGCACCGCCGCCCAGCCGAGGGGGCGGCGATAGTCAATCATATTTTAATATGTATACACTAATGAATAATCTGATACCAGGTCTTGGGCCGTCAGCGGGCCGCATCCCCCGACCGCGGGAGGGGCAGCAGGTCCCCGAACGGGCCGTCCGAATCGTTCAGGAGGTCCTCGGCGTCCCGGTCGTCGTCCTGCGGGCCGCAGTCACAATGTTCCCGGCAGAGCGGGGCGTGCCGCCGGCAGGTCCCGCCCCGGCAGGTGCAGTCCCGGCGGTCCCGGACGTGACGGGTGGCGCAGCAGTAGCAGGTGCTCATCGGTCGGCCTCCTTTCCTCCGATCTGAGCGCAACTCAACCGGTCGCGCGATGTCGGTTGCGGCCGATTGTTCTCCGCTACCCCGCCCCACGAGACAGGCGGGTCTTCGCTCGCGGGGAGAAAGACCCGTGGTGGGACCCAGAGGAGCCACCCGGACTACCGAACCTTTTCCAGCGCGTCCCGGGCGGCGGCGCGGACATCCGGGTGGGCGTCCTTGGTCGCCTGGGTGAGGGCCGGGACCGCCTTCCTACCCGCCTTGCCGAGCCGCCCGAGGGCGAACGCCGCGGCCCATCGCACGTCCTCGTCCTGGTCCTTCAGCAGGCCGGAGAGTTCGGGCACCGCCTTCGCCGCCGGCTTCCCGACGGCCGCCAGGGCGAGGGCCGCCTGGTGGCGGACCGCCGCGGCATCGTCGGCGAGCGCCGTGGTGAGGGCCCCCACCGCCTTCTCGGCCGCGGGGCCGATGGCCCGCAGCGCCCGGGCGGCCCGGAGCCGGCCCCCGGGGTCACCCCCGTGCAGGGCCTTGACCAGCCCCGGGACCGCCTTCCCGGCCGGGGCCCCCACACCCCGGAGGGCCGCCCCGGCGAAGTGGCGGACCTCCCCGTCCGTGTCGTCCAGGGCCTCGACCAGGGCCGGGACGGCCGAGGCGGCCTTCTTCCCGAGCCGGCCGAGTTCCCGGGCGGCCCGCTGGCGTCCGTTCGGGTCCCGGCCCTTGAGCCCGATCAGCAACACATCAACCTCGTCCATCGCCCATCCTCTACGAGACGGGGCGGCGGACCCCGGGACGCTATGTCCCGGTGCCCCCGCGCCCGCCCTGGGTGGTCCCACGGCGGGCGCAGGGGCGTGAGAGAACCTTCGGCCCCGCGAGCGCGAGCCCGGGCCGCCCTCCCGCGAGGGGGCGGCCTCGGCCCGCGGGCTGGCGTCGGTGATGAGTCGGCGAAGGGTGCGTCGTCTGCCGGACCGGTGTGCGAGGTTTCGTCGTCCGGATGATTCCCCACCTTCCGGGCCAGGCTAGCACGCCCGCCGGCTGGGTTCGAGGGGCCGGCGAAGGGGGCCCCCGAACAATGTTATTCTAACATCCGATAATGGATGCTTATCGGAAGGAAGGGGGCACCTCCGGTCGGTCAAGCCGCCCGACGCCGGCGGCGTCTCGGCCGCGGCATCACCCCGCCGACCGGGCTCGGGATGCGGCGGTCGAGCTCCCGGAGGGCCGACTCGGCGTCCGGCAGCCCGGCCTCGAGCAGGCTCTCGAACAGCTCCAGCCCCCACCCCCGGGCGTCCGGCCCCAGCCGGTGGAGGGTGAGCGCGATGTTCGTCAAGTTGGCTGCGTGGGCCGCCCACCCGGACGCCAGCGACCCGAGGTCCGCCCGGCGGAGCCGGACCAGCTCCCGGCAGATCCGGTAGACGGCGTCGGCCTCGGCCGGGAGGAGCGCCTCCAGCCGCTCGGTGACCCAGCCGTCCGAGAGGTGGGCCAGGACGCCGGGGTGGTCGGCCAGGGCGGCGAGGAGCCGGTGGGTCGGCTCGTCATGCGGGAGGTCGTCTGCCGCGGTGAAGACATCGAAGACGGCCCGGGCCAGGAGCCCCTCGGCGGTTGGGATCAGGCCGACCAGCACGTCGGTCGCGAGAGCCCGGGCGGCCGGCTCGGTCCAGAGGCGGGCGACGGCGAGGACCACCCCGAGCCGCACCCCCTCCGCGCCGGGCCCCGGGTCCGCGACCGGCCCGGTGTACCGCGCGACCTCGGCCCGGGCCCGCTCGTCCCCGAACGCGACCGCCCGGAGGGCGACCAGCTCGCCGTAGGCCTGGGCGGCCCGCTCCCACCCCGAGTCCCGGACGGCCGCGAGCCACCGCCAGACGTCGGCCTCCGGGGCGAACCACCAGACCCGGGTGAGCGCGACCGCCCCGACCTCGCTCGCGAGCACCGCCGGGTGGCGGGCGAACAGCCGGTCCAGGAAGCGGACCGCGGCCGCCCGGTCGCACTGCCGCAGGTGCCCGAAGTCGCGGGCCAGGACCTGCCACGCCTCGGCCCGCTCGGGCCGGTCGACGTGGGCGTCGAGGGCCGCCAGCCACCGGTCGGCCGCGGGCGGCCGGCGGAGCAGGTACCCGGCGGTGAGGGCGGCGAGCAGGGTGACCGGCCCCATCGCGACCGCGGCCATCCCGCCCGGGTGCCAGAGCACGCTCCGCGGCCGCTCGTCGGCCGCGCGGGCATTCGGCTCGGCCCGGACGACCTCCCGGACCGCCCACGGTTCGGCCAGCCACCGCTCGAGCAGGCCGCAGACCCCGTCCGGCAGCCCCACCCCGTCCCGGGCCCGTTGGCCGACCGCCCGGGCCGCGTCCACCCGGAACTCCTCGGACCGGAAGCCACGGCCGTCGAGTTCGGCGGCGAGCCCGAACAGGTCGCCATCCGGGTATCCAGACTTGGCCAGGCCCACCAGCCCCGCCCCGGCGGGCCGCTCCTGCCGGCCCGCCCCGAACGCCCGGAGGACGGCGACCGCCCGCCCGGGGTGGGCGGCGGCGAACGTCTCGAACTCCCGGGCCGCCTGGACGCTCCCGCCCCGCAGCGGGTACCGGGGGTGTCCGTGCCCGGTCTGGTCAGGAAGCCCCCGGAACAGCCCGACGAGGTCGGCCACCTTCGCCCGTCCCATCTGGTCGGCCGACATCGGGCTGCCGATGACCCCCCACTCGACCCGGTTCCGCCCGGCCTCGGGGTGGTCCGGGAACCGGACCCGCTCCTCGCCAACCAGGTTCCGGGTCGGCGGGCTCAGCCGGTCGAACGGGAGGGCGGCGAGCAGCCGGAGCCGGTGCCGACGGTTGATCTGACCGATCTCACGCCGCCAGCCCGGGTCCTCGCCCCCCTCCCGAAGCCGCACCGCCTCCCACCCCAGTACGGCCGCCTCGAGCCGGCCGACCTCGTCGTCCGTCAGGAGCGGCCCGAGGGCGGCGAGGAGGGCGACCGTGTCGCGGTACTCGTCCCGGAACGGCCCGAGCCCGAGCCGCCGGATGTCGGCCAGCAGGTACCCGACCGCCGAATGGCGAGTCCCGGGCAGGCCGGCCGCGAGGCCGCGGGCCAGGAGCCGCTGGACCGTGAGGCTGTCGCGGCCGCACTCGGCGGACAGGAACGCGGCAAACTCCTCCGGCGACCGGGACGCGAGGGACCGGATGGCGGCGTCGATCGCTTCCGGCAGCGGCGGGTGCGGGTGGTCGTCCTCCCCGCCGCCCGGCAGGTCGAACCCGAGGCAGTGGTCCCCCCGGTACCGCCCGCGGTCGGCGTGGCGGTCGTCCAGGAGCGGCTCGAGGGCGCGGACGAAGAGCGGCCAGACCTCCCGGAGGAAGGCCGCCGGGCTCTGCTCGGCGATCTCGTCCAGCCCGTACCAATCGTGGCCGTGCTCGAGGAGCCGGCGGAAGCCGTCGGCCCGGCGGTGGTCCAGCCCCTGGGTCCACCAGCCCGGGTCGGCGGGGTCGGCCGGGGGCGGGACCGGCTCGGGGGCGGGCTGCCGCTCGAGTTCCTCGACCTCCCGCCGGAGGGCGGCCGCGACCACCCGCGGGGCCAGGTCCGGGGCCGACCCGGCCACCTGGGCGGCCAGGTGGGCCGCCGACGGGCGGTTGATCGGGGACCGGCCGACGACCGCGCACGCGAGCTCCACCCCCTCCGCGTCCCAGCTCGGGAGCTGGGTCAGGGCGTGGAAGGTGAGGAGGTCCTTCCCCGGGTCGGGCAGCCAGTGGGTGCGGACGAGCCGCAGGCACTCCTCCCGGGCGATCCCCCAGGCCGCGGCCACCACCCCCAGGAGGAGCCCCGACTGCGGGCCGGCCGCCCGCATCAGCCCGGGCAGGTGGGACCGGGCGAGCCGGCCGAACCAGGCCGGGTTCCCCCGGACGGCGGCCAGCACCCGCCCCTCCAGGGCCGGGTCGGCGAGGGCCGCGGCCAGCCACCCCTCCTCGGCCGGGCCCGGGTCGGGGTCGGTCCCCAGGAACTCGACCAGCAGGTGCCGCAGGTGCCGGCGGAGGTCGGCCCGGTCCCACAGCCGGCCGAACTCCCGGCGGTACCCGGCGGGGTCGGCCCCCCGCAGGTAGTTCAGCCCGGCCCAGACGGTCGACCGGACGAACAGCCCGTCCTGCCGGGCCGCCGCGTAGTCGGCCAGGCTCGACCGGCGGGCGGCGAACGCCCGGGCCCAGGCGTGCTCGAACAGGGTCTGGTGGCTGAACCCCACCCCCGCCCGGGCGGCCCCGGCCCGGGCCAGGACCCCCGCCCCGACCAGGGCCTCGACCACTCCCCGCCGGTCCTCGAACCGGGCAGCCGGCACCCACAGGGCCTCGTCCTCGGCCAGCGCCGCGGCCAGCTCGAGCACCAGGTCGGCCCGCCCCGGGGGGCCGGCCGGGTCGGTCACCCGCTTCTCCCACAGGTCGTCGAGCATCTGCTGGTAGGACCCGAACACCCGGGCCTCGGCCGGGTCGGACAGCCCCTGGAGGAACACCTTCAGGTGCTGCGGCGGGCGGAGCAGCTCGCGGAAGGCGGCCGGCCACCCGGCCGGGGCGACCCCGCGGGCGGCCAGCACCTCGGCCACCTGCTCCCAGGTCGGCAGCGACAGCTCGACCACGTCGGCCTCGACGGCGGTCAGCCGGGCGTCCCGCCGCCGCTCGAACTCCCGGCACGAGCAGACGACGTGGACGTTCGCCACCCCGGCCACCGCCCGGACCAGGTTGAGCAGCGCGTTCAGCCGCCCCGGCCGGAGGTCCACCACCCCGGCCAAGGCGTCGAGCTGGTCGACCAGGACGACCACCGGGCCGGCCGCCGCGAGCTGGCGGACGCCGTCGGCGGCCGGCCCGCCGAGCCCGAGGTGCTCGCCCAGGGTGGCCCCGTCCCGGACGTCGTCGGTCAGGAGGTCGGCCTTGATCGCGAGGACGGGCACCCCGCGGTCGGCGAGGTCGCGGCCGAGCCGGGCCAGGAGGGCCGACTTTCCGCTCCCCGGGCCGCCCAGGACGAGGGTGGCCGAGTGCGGGGCGTGGTCGATCCGCTCCCGGACGGTGCGGAGTTCGGGCCGGAGCAGCCACTCCCCCCGCCCGAGGTCGGTCGGCCAGGAGAGGAGCGGGGCCGAGGCCGCCCGGACGGCCCGGCGGAGTTCGGCCAGCGGGTCGGTGGGGCGACCCGCGGCCGGCAGTCCGCCCGGAGGCAAATCGATTGGCGACGGTGGCCCGGGGGGCGGCGGGGTCGCGGACGGGGGGCGGTCGACGCGGTAGTTCGCGAGCAGCTCGAAGGCGAAGGCGCTGGCGGCGTGGGCGGCGACCGGCTGCCACCCCTTCCCGTCGCACGCGGCCTTGTCCACCACGTTGTCCGAAATCGACCGGACGATGATGGCGGGGACCTTCGGGATGTTCGCCGAGGCCAGCGTCCCGTACCCCTCCATCTCGACCGCCAGGGCGTCGCCGTAGAACCGCTTGATCTGCCGGTGCGTGTGGGACCGGGCGTCGGCGTCCACCTGCTCGCCAGCGGCGATCGGGCCGACGTACACCCTGGGGTCGCCGGCCCGGTCGGGGTGCCGTTCGGTCACCCGGTCGAGCCAGGAGTCGGCCCGGGCGACCGCCCGAGCGAGCTGCTCGAGCTCGTAGCTCGTGTTCTCGACCGCCGGCCGGGGGAGGAAATCCTTCTCGGCCTTTCCGGAGTGGTAGTTGTAGACCTTGGTCGAGGCGACCACGTCGCCCAACAGGACGTCCGCCTTGAGGCTCCCGGCCACGCCCACGAACAGGACGGCGGCCGGGTCGAAGTGGGTGATGGCGAAGTTGGCCACGCTCTGGGCGCGGGAGTTCCCCGGCCCGCACTCGGCGACCGCCACCCGCCAGCGGGCGTGGGGCGACCGGAACACCCCGCAGGTGTAGACGGTGCCGACCCGGTCCCGACGGTCGTGGCACCCGGCGAGCCGGGCGATGACCGCCCGGGCCTCGAGCTGGAGGGCCGTCAGGATCACGGCGCACGGGGCGTCCGCCTCGCCGGCCCACCCGTCCGATGTCTCCGCCACGGCCTCTCCCGCGGTGAGTGCCCCTGGTGCAGTTCGTTAAGGATACCGGGCGGAGAGGCCCTCTGCGACGTGGGTTTGCATCTGAGGGAAGGCAGGCGGCGGTCGTGACGCCGAGTAGCGTCGGGGGCACTGGAGGTGGCCCGTGGGAGCGACTGGACCGAGGCGCGGCGGGAGCGGCTCGCGGACGGCATGAACCCGGCGTCCGGGCAGTTTCTCCTCGTCAAGCGGCCGCTGGTCGACCGGGTGGGCGCCGCGGCCGCGTCGAAGCCCTGCCGGGTCGCTTAGGTCGCCGGCCGCTACCAGGAGCACGGGTACGGCGAGTTCAGCCACTTCCGCACGGAGCGGGCGCTCGGGCTGTCGAGCATCATCGTTTGATGCGTTTTTCACTCGGGTCCGGCGGAGGTGCGGCACCGGTGCCCTCCACCGAGACACCCTGGACTGACCGGCGGTCCCTTCGAGACCGGGTGCGGCACTACGAGCTGGACCTGCCGCACGCACCTCTGTTCACCAACCCGCCGGGAGCCTGGCCGGAAGTCGAGTGAAGCGCTCCGCAGCCCACTGGCCGCATACGAGGAGTGAGTATGACGGGGGGAGACTATGGCCATTCGGCGGTGGGCGACTGCGGGGTGCGCAGGGCTTGTGGGTGGGCTCCGCAATGCGGTCCGTGGGGTTTGCCGGCTCCACCCCTGTCCGGGGGCGGCCGAACTATTCCCGAGGCGGCGGGACCTGTTCCCGCACCAGCGGCAGGGGTTCCTGTTCGCTCTGCTTGTCAGGCTTCGGGCGCATCCGGCTGGTCCGCAGCGGACAGTCCGTGCCCCAGGCTGTTCACAATTGACCTGTTGGGCGTAGATGAGGTCCAAACTCGTATCAACTACTGGCTCAGCCAACCGACCAATTGCCTGTGACGTTCATGCTTGGCAGGAGCAGATTGCTTGCAGGCCCTGGCACAGCCTCGGAAACGCCTTGGAAAAGCTGGGGCTTCGGGAAATCGCGTCATAGGAATTTTCACCCACTATTTCCAAACGTCAAATCCACAGTTTACACAAGAACGATTAATCATTGACCTATAGAATGACTGTCTATAGTCGCTGCCGTCTGATACTGATCGGGCGTGTGACCGTAGCATGTAGTGCTTACCGCAACTGGGACAGGCGGTGGACCACATAATGTTGCCGGCGAGTAGGCCGGGAATCACGATGAGTAGCAGCGTCGCGATGATCCGCCACTCGATACTGGGCCAGAAGTCGGCCGTAACGATAAACGTTCCGGGTACCATTGACCAAGTGTAGAGCCAATAAAGTATACTCCGAAACCTCACTCTGCTGATCGGTTGCACTATAGTCTTATACCACCCGGCGCATGAGTTGGGAAGCGGCCCAACGGCCGATGTCGGTACCGCTCGTCAGGCCGGCGGTGTTATCGAATGGGTAGTGGATGCCCCCGTAGACACGACTTTCCCCGGCCTCCGCGGCCGCATCCTGGAGGCTGACGAACGCCCGCCGGGTATCCACCAGGCCGTCGCTCGAGGTGGCGAACCGGACCGCCCCGTACTCGGCGGACAGCACCGCCGCAGCCGCCCCGCTGAAGGTGCTGTGCCCGGACGTGTACGCCGGGAACGGCGGGGTGGCGATCAGCGGCTCCCAGCCGGGGTCGGCCGAGGTGGCCGGGTTGCCGTCCGCGTCGGCCCGCCGTACGGCGGTCACCGGCCGCCACAGGTCGTACTCGTACTTGACCGCCCAGGCGGTGATCCCCGCGTCGGCCAGCGCCGCGTTCAGGACGGCGAACGTCCGGGCGTGGGCGACGACCGACCCCCCGTCCGCCACGGCGAGGACCTCGGCGATCCGGTTCCAATGCCCGGGCGGGGTCACGGTCCCGGCTCCGTCCGCCCAGAACAGGGCCACCTCCGTCTGGTCGGCCGTCCGGGTCGAACCGTCTTTTCGGCCCAGGGCGGCCACTTCGGCGAGGGCCGCCCCGTACTCTGCCGAGTCCAGCGGCGGGGGTGCCGGGGGTGCGAACTGGGTCGCGCTCCGGACCGCGAACGGCCGTACGGCCCCCCACCCCGGGAGTAGGGCCGGGGCGTGGGCCGGCGGGGTCGGGACCCAATCGCCGGGTTCCAAGCCGGGGGTGTACGGGACGACCGCCGCCGACCCGTCCGCGGCCCGTTCGGCCAGGTGCCGGTCGGCGACCCCCCGGCCGAACGACAGCCCGGCCGTGCGGGCCGGCTCGGGGATGAGGTCGGTGGCTGCCAGTAGTCCATCCCACCGGGAAGCGGCCGCCGGGGCCAGGCTCGTCAACACCCGGTGGGCGGCGGCCGCGGCGGCGGCCTCGGCCGACGACCCGGCGGGGGCGACCGGCAGGTCGGTCAGGTACGGCTCGTACCCACCACTCACCCCGTTAGCCGAGTCGAACATGGCGAGGTGGGTGATCGCCAGCAGCCGGGAAGCCACCGGCGGGGCGAGCCGGGCGTTGCGGACGTGTTGCAGGGCGGCCCGGTTCCAGTCGACGACGACGTCCGCCTCGGGCACCGCCGGGCAGGCGTAGTAGGGCCCGCCCGCGGCCGTCCGGGAGGTCGGCTCGAAGGTGTCGGCCCGGTAGGTGGTGAGGTCGCCCGGCCCACCCGAGCCGGTGTAGGTCATGACCTCGGCCCGGGCGTCCCCGGTAGCATCACCGGCCGCGACCCGGACCCCCGTCCGGGCGGCAGGGTCGTCGGCGAAGAATTCGCCGCGGACCGTTCCGTCCGTGTTCAGCACCCGCACGTGCGGCCCGCCCCCGGGCCCGGCCCCGGCCACCACCTCGGCCGCCCCGTCGCCGTCGCAGTCGGCCGCCCCCACCCACACTCCGCCGCGGAAGCCCGGGTCGAAGACGACCGTGCTCAGCAGTGCCCTTCCGGTCGCCCCGCTGACCGCCCGGACGTGGGCCGCCCCGCCGGCCCCTGCCCCGGTGACGAGGTCGGCCCGGCCGTCCCCGTTCACGTCCCCGGCGGCCACGCACACCCCGCCGCGGAAAAGCGGGTCGTAGGCGAAGAAGTCGCGGAGGACCGACCCGTCCCTGCCGCTGTAGACCCGGACGTGTGGCCCGCCCCCGGGCCCGGCCCCGGTGACGAGGTCGGCGTACCCGTCGTCGTTCGTGTCCCCGACGGCGGTCTCGACCCCGCCGCGGAACCCCGGGTCGTACGGGATCATGCTCCCCAGCGGCCCGGGCAAGGGGGCGCCCGTCAGCCCGTCGAAGCACCGGACCCTCGGCCCGGCCCCGGGCCCGGCAGCGGCGACCAGATCGACCACCCCGTCCCCGGTGATGTCCCCGACGGCCACCCGGACCCCGCCCGTAAAGCATGGGCCGAACGGCTCGACCCGCAGGCGTTCGGCCCCGGTCGATCGGTCGATCAGAGCGGCGACGGCCGGCACCCCGGGGCCGGCCCCGACGGCGACGGCCCGGGTGACGGTGGGGGTAATCCGGTCGCCGAGCGGTTCGCACGCGAGCCGGACGGCCGGGCTGGGCTTCGGGCCTGCCATCTCGGACCTTCACGATGGTTAACGTGGAGAATGCACCGGCCGAACCGGACCGCCCGGCTCTCGGCCGCCGCGTGACCGCCGGGTGCCGGGGTCAGACCACCCCGAGCAGTAGCAGGTCCGGTTCGTAGTCGAGGGTGTACGTGAGGCCCGCGCCCGGGGAGCCGGTCAGGACGCCGAACATCCGCGTCCGGGAGCCGTACCGGACGACCGCGAAGGTGGCCCCGACCGTCGGGTCGTAGCCGGCCTGCCGGGCGACCGCGAGGGTGCCGTCGAAGGCGACCGTGCCCGTGACGACGAGCTGGTCATGCTGCACGCCGGGGGCCGTACCGGCGAGGTCCACCTCGAGGCGACCGGTCGGGGTGAAGGTGAGGTCCCCGGTGATGGTGAAGGCCCCGATCGGCGAGCCGACCCGCACGGTCCCATTGGCCGTCACGCTGCCGACGACGCTGCCGGCGGCCCCGGTCAGGAAGCTCTGGGCGTCCAGCTCGACGTTCCCGGTCACCACCCCGCCGGCGGCGACATAAATGGCGGCCAGGGTGAGCAGTGTCCCCTCCGGGCGGAGCTGGATGGTGCCCTGGTTGGTGGCGGTGAGCTCGATGAACCGATTCGCAGCCCTACTCGCCTGGCGGAGGACCGGCATGTCGAGTACGCTCCCCGCGCCGTCGGCCTGGAAGACGAACGACGCGTTTCGCCAGTCGCCGTCCGGGTCGACGGCCGTCTCGAGTTCGGGCAACTCGATCCGCCCGCCGGCCTCGGCCCGCAACGTGACCCGCGGGCTGCCGCGGGCGAGGGTCTTCACCAGGCCGGTCAGGTTCGGGAAGGACAGCACGCTACCCGGACCGGACGCCACGAACCGGACTTCTTGATCGTCGGCGGCATACGCGATTGCCTCCGGGACGGCCAGGGTGACGCTGCCGGTGGCGGTGAACTGGGCGTTGTCGATCCGCCGCAGCCGAGGGACATCCAACGGCGCCCCGTTCGCCGAGAACCGTGTCCCCCGCCCGTCCGTCAGTGACGGGATGGTCACCGGCCCGCCGGTGACATGGACCACGCCGTCCCGCACTACCTCGATCTGCGCGACCGGCATGGAGCCGGTCCCGTCTAGGTAGAGGGAACCCCCGAGCAGTTGCGTCAGGTTGGGGGACGAAACGGTCCCGCCGTTGCGGGGGAAGAAGCCGACCGCCCCGGCGAAGACCCGGCGGACCTCGCGCAGCGAGGAGAGGTCGAGCGCACTCCCCAGCCCGTCGGCAACGAACGCGATGGACGCCTGGCGGTAGTCGCCGGACGGGTCGGTCGCGGCTGCCAGCCCGGACAGGTTGATCCGCCCGCCGGTGTCGGCCTGCACCACTAGGCCGGGGTCCGACAACTGCTTGACCAAGTTGGCCACGTTCGGCAGGTCGATGAGGCTGCCCGGGCCGGACGCCAGGAGGGCCACGCCGCGGCCCATGCCGGTGTACGAGGTCGCCCCGGGCACCTGGATCCGGCCGCCGTTCGTCGCCGTGAGCGCGCCGTCGTCGATGTCAGCCTCCCCGGCCGCCCGGAACACCGCCTGGGACCCGTTGGCGACCAGCCTCGCCCCGTTGTGGAGCTCGAACCGGCCCTCGACGGCCGACGGGCCGAGTACCGTCAGGGAGGTGCCACTGCCGGTGACCCGCAGTGAGTCGCGCACCACCAGGGACCGGACGGTCCGGCCCCCGGCGCCGATCGTGACGGTGACATCGCCGGCCCGCACGTCGACCACGACGTTGTCGTCCCGCCCCGGCACCGCCCCGGTGCTCCAGTTGTCCGGGTCGTTCCAGTCGCCGTCCTCCGGTGACACCCATACGACCGCGTTCGGCAGGTCCAGGTCGAGGCTGGTGAAGGTCGTGGCCACCGGGGCCGCGACCGCGTTGCCGGCCGGGTCGGTCAGGACGGACCGGTCGGCCGTCAGCCGGTACTGGCCGTCCGGCAGCGGCTCCGCCAGCCGGACCACCACCCGGTTGCCGGGGAGTACCTCGAGCCGGTCGACCGGGACCGCGGTGTCGTCCCCGCCGCCGACCTTGGCGTCGGCCCCGAGGTTGGTCAGGGTAAACCCGGCGGGCGACACCCGGGCCGCGTCGATCCCCTCGTTGAACCGCAGCGTGACCGCCGACACCCGGAACCCGGCCCCACCGTCGGCCGGGGTCGCCCCGAGCAGCACCGGCGGGGTGGTGTCGGTGGTCAGGGTGTAGGTCAGCTCGTTCGACAGGGTGGCGTTGCCGCCGGTATCGGTCGCCCGCACCTGGAGCCGGACGGTGGTCGCCCCGGACGCCAAGGTGGGCACGACGGCGGCCAGCTCGAACGGGGCCGACACGTCGTTGGCTACCACCCGCCCGTCCAAGAGCAACTCGACGTTGCGGACCTGCACGTCGTCGTCCGCCGCCACCCTTACCGCCACCCGGCTCCCCTCGTCCACCGTGCCGCCGGCCGGCCCGGTGATGCCGACGGTCGGGGCCTGGCGGTTGGCGTCGAACGGCAGGTAGTTGACCACCTGGAGCCCGCCACCCCCGGTGGCGACGTACCCGATCCCGGAGGCGATGGCGACCGCGGTCGGATTGCCGGGTAGGTCGTACCCGGTGACCACGGCGTTGGTGTCCGCCGGGTCGCGGACGTTCAGCACGTCCACGGCCGTCCGCCGCGGGGCGGTCAGGGCGGTGCCGACCAGGAGGGCGGTGCCGGACCCGTTGGTGGCGACCGCCGCCCCGGGGGCGGCGAACGCCCCCCCGACATCGCTCGGGCTGATCAAGGTCAGGGCGTCCGGGTTCGAGACATCGACGGTCACGAACCCACCCTGCACGAAGGTCCCGCCGACCGCGATGTAGGCGACCCCGTTGCTGACGTGGACCGGACCGGCCCCCTGGGGCAGGACCAGGGGGCCGCGGGGGGTGAGGCCCAGCCCGGACCGGGTGAACGCCCGGAGGGTGCGGGTGGCGTCGAGGGTGAACAGGGCGTCGCCCTCGTGCCCCATGCCGTTGACCGCGGCCGTGTCGCCGACGCTGGTGACCGTCATCAGCTCGCCGCTCTGAGGGTCGTAGGCGTAGAGCCGGCCGCTGGCGGCGGCGAAGGCCAGCCCGTCGATAATTTCCACCTGGGTGGCCACGACACGTGCGGTGCGGGTGAGCCGAGGGAGCATCGGGTCGGACACGTCGACGAAGTGCAGGCCGCCGTCGCCGGCCGCCACGACAGCCACGTTCGTGACCGGGTCGACGGCCACGTCGGCGGCGTCACCGGGGAGGTCGAGCTGGCCGAGGACGGCCGGGTTCTGGAAGTTCGAGGCGTCCACCACGGCGAGCCCGTGGGAGCCGGTGGCGACGTAAGTGATCTGACGGGTGGCGATGGCGGCCGAGCCGACGACCTCGAGGGACCTCGCTTCACCGCGGAGTGCGAGGCTGGCAATCACGCCTGTGGGGAAGCCGCGACCGCCGAGCGGGTCGAGGCCTTGCCGCACTTCGGCCAGGTCGTCGAGTCCGTCTCCGTCCGTATCTGCGGCGGACGCACTCGTCCCGATCGCCCGTTCGCCGGTCGAGCCGATCCCGTCGCCATCCATGTCGTCCGGATCAACTTGATCGACACAAATTTCGTCGAGATACAGGGTCGAACCGGGGGCGCCAGTCCGGAACGCGACAGTCGCGGATGCGGCCTGGGTCGCGTCAAAGATTGACGCGGTGAACGCGGTGTGGGCGGGCAGCCGGACGTGGAACCGGCCGGCCGCGTTCGACCGGAGGAAGGCACCTCCGACGCTCACGAAACTGCCGGCCGACGGGAACTTCAGGTTGTCGAGAGCCCACTCCACCATCTGCCGGGCGTTCTCGAGGCTGCGGATGGGGTCTTGGGCGATGTAGTCTTGGAGCCGCGCCGGAAGTGAACTCAGCGATGGATCGGTAGACAGAGCTGTGAGGACCGCGTCGTCCTCGGCCGAGTCAGTTTCGGCGATGAGGTCGGCCAGGGTCAGCGTGTACGGTCGCCCCGTCGCAGGATCTGTCGCAATCTCTCCGGTGGCAGACACCCGCACGGTAACGCTCGCGTCGTCATTGATCTCCAGCTTTAGCCCGCTGAAGCTGTCCCCGAACCGGCTTACCAGTCCACGTCGGATGAGGACCGCCATTCCAGTTTCGACGAGTGCGCCAACCTCCCCCAGGATCCCCACATAGTTGCTGAGCTGATTGATCACGCCATCCAGGCACGAGGCCGCAGCGAGGACCAGCTCACCTGGCGGGGTTGTCGGTGAGAGGATGCCGCAGGGCGGATCGGTGCCCATTATCTTCCGACCCAGGTCGTTCAACGCGTCCCGGGCGATGATTAGGTCCGCACCGAGGCTGACCAACGTACCTGCAACCCCGATGGCCCCGATGACGGTGATCACTGGCGAAGCAGCCACGCCTGTCACTGTAACGGCGATGCCCCCGGCGATGGTGGCCGCGATGCCCGTTACATCCCCGATAAGGCCGATGCGCTCGACAGTGTTGAACCCGTTCGGGGAGCCGGTAAACAGGTCATTCTGCAACCCGGTCAGCCCCAGCGCGAGACTCCCCACGCGACCATACGGGTTCAGTCGGGTCAGGATGGTTGGCGCGGATAGGAGGTAATCATTGAACACTCCCTTCAGGGCCAAGAATGCGTCGATCTCCTTGGGCACCTTGTTGAATCCGAACACATCAACCAGCCGGTCCAAGAAATGCCACCCGGGGGCAAGGATGCCGACCCCCAGGTCGCTCACGATCCTGCGGCCGTCGGCACTTACAGTCGCCGTTCCGACCGCCCGCCACTCACCAGCGTCGTGGTCGAACGACATGATGGCGGCCTGCGAGCCGGCTGGGAACCCGTCCACGTTCGGGAAAGTCACCGGGGCCGGGATGTCAAAGTTGGTACTCCCCCCGGCCAGGTTGAAGCCGGCCTCGGTCCCGGCCTGGACCGAGATCACCAGCCCCGGGTTTACCCCCGGCGGCAGTGGGGCCGGGAGCCGGTCCGGGGCGACCGGGATCACCGCCGCCCGGGTCGCCCGCACCCCGTCCTGGTCCTGGGCCGACCCGGCCGGGTACGTCACCCGCAGCGTGTCGATCACGAGCTGGGCCTTGGCCGGGTCGGCCGCGAACATCGCCCGCACCTGGGCCTCCCCGGCCGCCCCCAGCCCGACCACCGTGTCCGCGGCCGGGTCGAGCGGGACCACGTCCCCCACCGCCATCGGCGGCAGGTGGATGTTAAACTGCGAGCCCGGTTCGTCCGGGTTTACGTCCGGGCCCATCGGCATCGTCAACTGGACCCGCTGGCCGGGGACGGTGTGGAATGGCTTGCCCAGGGTGGCGTAGACGGTCCCGGCCGGGGCACCGACCGCCGTGCTGCCGTCGATGTGGACGAAGAACTCGGGGGCCGGCAGCCCGTCGGCCGCCCCGTTCCGGTCCACGTCCTGGAGCCCCAGCTCGAAGAACCCCTGCTCGTTGGTGACGGCGAAATATCGCGGGTCGGCGTCCAGCGAGATGGTCGCCCCGACCACCGGGATGTTGTTGCCGTCCGGGTCCTGGTTGTAGCTGTCGTAGACGAACCCGTAGATGCGGGTGCCGGGGATGAAGGTCAGTGGCAGGGTGCGGAAGTCGGCCGTCCCCACCCCGCCCGGCTCCCCGTCCCCGTCGGCGTCCAGCCGCAGGCCGTCCCGGCCGGTGATGACGTTCCCGTCCACCGCCGCCCGCACCTCGGTGCTGGCCGGCAGCGGGGCGTCGTAGAAGAAGGTGGCGAACCGCTCGGTCGACGACACCCGGATGCGGCCGGACAGCCGCTCCCCGTTGGCGATCAGGTAGAAGCTGTCCGGGGTGACGGTGGCCGGGTCCACCGGGCTGTCGAACCGGACGACCGTCTCCCGGGTGAGCGACACCAGTTCTTCGCCGTTGGTTGGGGAGATCTCGCTGATGGTCGTCGGGGCGGCGACGGTGAACGGGAAGGCCGTTTCCCCGCCGAGCGGATTGCCGGCCGCGTCGGCGATACCGCCGCCGACCGTCAGGGTGAAGTCGGCGTCGTCCAGCGGGGCGGGCAGCCGCAGGGTGTACTGCGTGGCCGACAACTGGTCTACGGCGGCGACGGGCACGGCACCTGCGCCCGCCTGGGTGAGGGCGTAGCTGGCCGGATCGGCGGCCGATGCCGACACCGGCTCGCTGAACGTGACCGTCAGGGCGGACGTGGCAACCCGGACCGGGCTGGCCAGGCCGAACCCCACGGTCGGGGACACCGAGTCGAGGGTGAACGCGAGGTCGGTCGGGGCGGAGATGTTCCCGGCCCGGTCGATGGCCCGGAACCGGATGGCGTGCGACCCATCCGCCGACCCGCCGAGTGGGAGCGACGGGGTGAACGAGAACGCCCCGTCGGCGGCCACCGGCACGTCCACGAACCCGCCGTCGACCGCCGCCTGAAGAAGGGCGACGCCGGCCCGGTCGTCGGTCACCGTCCCAATGACCGCCGGGTTGTCGCGGACCGGCCCGGTCGGCACCGGTGAGGTGATGGTGACGGCCGGTGGGACGGAGTCCGGGACCCCCGTTCGGCCGGCCAGGAGGGTGAACGGGACGGCGGAGACGGCGGAGACGTTCCCCCGTCGGTCGGCCGCCCGGAACCGGGCGACGTGGGCCCCGTCGGCCGACCCGTCGGTCGGGAGGGAGGCCGTCAGCTCGAACGCCCCGTCCGGGTTGAAGGGGATGGGGGCGAACGGGCCGCCGTCGAACGCGACCTCCACCGCGGCCACCCCGGACCGGTCGTCCGACGCCCGGCCCCGGAAGGTCGGGTTGGCGGCGAACACCTGGTCCGGCACCGGGGCCGTGACGGCGACGGCCGGCGGGGCCGAGTCGGTCCGGATGGCGAACCCGACACTGACCGGGGCGGAGACATTCCCGGCCCCGTCGGCCGCCCGGACCAGGACGGCATGCGGGCCCTCGGCCGAGGCGGCCGGGGTGAACGAGAACGACCCGTCCGGGGCTACGAAAACCGGGGCGAACGGCCCGCCGTCGACGGCCGCCTCGACGGCCGCGACCCCGGACCGGTCGTCCGACGCCGCCCCGCGGACGAGCGGGGCGGCGTCGGACTCGGAACCGGGGGGCGGGGCGGTCAGGATGACGACCGGGGGGGTCCGGTCAGCGACCGGCGGCGGACTGACGGCGAACGGCCCCGGGCCGGTGGCCGGGTCGTAGGCGTTGAACGAGGCCACCAGCCGGCCGGTGGCCACCTCGAACACCCGGACCTCGGCCCCGTCCCCCCGGCCCGGACCGGTCACCAGCTCGGCCTTCCCGTCCCCGGTGAAGTCCGCCCCGGCCACGAACACCCCGCCGCGGGCGGCCGGGTCGTAGGCGAAAAGCCCGCCAACCTCCCGGCCGCCGAGGGGCGAGAACACCCGGACCCGGGGCGCCCCGCCCGGTCCGGTCCCGGCCGCCACGTCTGCCCGCCCGTCCCCGTCGAAGTCGGCCGCCCCGACCAGCACCCCGCCCCGGAACGAGTCCTCGTAGGCGAAGAACTCCGACAGCACCGCCCCGGTCCGCCCGCTGAACACCCGGACCCGCGGCCCGCCCCCGACCCCCGTCCCGGTCACGATGTCGGCATACCCGTCCCCGTCCACGTCCCCGGCCGCGACGTACACGCCCCCGCGGAACGAATCCTCGTAGGCGAAGAAGTCGGACAGGACGGCTCCGGTCTTCCCGCTGAACACCCTGACCCGGGGGCCGCCCCCCACCGAGGTGCCGGTCACGATGTCGGCGTACCCGTCGGCGTCCACGTCCCCGGCGGCCACCTGGACCCCGCCCCGGAAGCTGTCCTCGTAGGCGAAGAAGTCGGACAGGACACGCCGGTCCCGGCCGCCGAGCACCTGGACCCGGGGGCCGCCCCCCACCCCGGTGCCGACGACGAGGTCGGCCGCCCCGTCCCGGTCGGTGTCCCCGGCGGCCACCTGGACCCCGCCGGTGAACGACCGCTCGTACGGGGTCGCGCCCGGCAGGTCCCGGCCATCCCGGCCGCCGACCACCCGGACGACCGGCTCGCCCCCGATTCCGGGCCCGGTCACGATGTCGCCGACCCCGTCCCCGTCCACGTCCCCGGCCGCGACGTAGACGCCGCCGGTGAACGCCGGGACGACCCGGTCCTCCAGCCGCTCGGCCCCGAGCCGGGGGCGGGGCCGGAGGCCGAACCGGGGGCCGGCGACCCGCCGGCGGCCCCACGCGCACCAGTCTTTGAGCCAGGCGGTCCAGGTCGGACGCATGGGCGACCCCGTATCGTCTTCCCTCGGGCGCACGCCGACCGCCACCCCATCGGGCGGAGGGCCGGAAGCGCCGGAGAAGGTCCACTACCTGCACAGACCCGGACGCGGGCGGAAAACTGACGCGGAAAAAGTGAAAAAGTGCGAGGACCCAAAAACCCCGGGTGGGAGGGTTCCCGGGGGTCAGCGGCCGGCCAGCCCGAGGGCCGCCCCGGCCTCCTGCCGGGCGATCCGGACCCGCCCGTCGGTCGCGTACCGCAGCCCGTCCAACCCTTCGGCCCCCTCCCACGCCCGCCGGGCGGCCGCCAGGTCCCCGAGCTTCACGTGGCATACGACCAGTCCGTACCCGGCCACGGCCCGCTCGGCCACCGGGGACGGGTCCCGGGCGAACTCGGCGTCGAGCACCCCGGCCGCCTCCCGGTACCGCCCGGCCCGCAGGAGCGCCCACCCGAGGGGCACCCGGCAGGCCCGCCCCCCGACGCCCCGCGAGGCGGCCGAAAGCTCCGCCGCGTCCGCCCGCGGGTCGAACACCCCCGGGACCGGGACGAGCGGGGTCAGCGGGGGCCACAGGGACACCGGCGGCCCCCCCGGCCGCCCCCGGAGGGCCTCGGCCATCCCCCCGAACGCCGCCCGGGCCGCGTCCGCCCGGCCGGCCAGGTACTCCAGCTGGCCGAGCCAGAGCCGGCACCCGGCCAGGTGCCGGGGGAACACCGCGTCGGTCGGGTGCTCGGCCGACAGCCGCCCGAACTCTCCGGCCGCCCACTCGAGCAGCGGCCGG
>JAIEQN010001110.1 GCA_019747685.1 Gemmataceae bacterium | reverse complement strand
CGGCCCCGCGGCAGACGACCCCGCCGGCCGCCACCAAGCCGCCGGCCCAGACCGTCGTCGGCGGCGGGACCGGGGCGGTCGTCTTCACCCCCAGCCCGACCGGCCAGTTCGCCCCCACCCCGGCGGCCAGCCTGAACCCGTTCCCCGCCGGCGGCGGGGCCGCCGTCCGGTCGGCCACCGGCGACGTGGACGGGGACGGCGTCCCGGACACGGTCCTGGTCACCGGCCCGGGCGCCCCGCTCCGGTTCGCGGTGGTGTCCGGGGCCGACCACGCCACCGTCCTGGTCCCGCCGAAGGCCCCGTTCGCCGGGAGCGAGGGGTTCGCCGGCGGCGGGTTCACCGCGGCCGCCGACCTGGACGGGGACGGCAAGGCCGAGTTCGCCGTCACCCCGGACGAGGGCGGCGGGCCGCGGGTGACGGTCTTCTCCCTGGTGAGCGGGTCGCCCACCCAGCGGGCCAACTTCTTCGGGATCGACGACCCGGCCTTCCGCGGCGGGGCCCGGGCCGCCCTCGGGGACGTGAACCGGGACGGGGTGCCCGACCTGGTGGTGGCGGCCGGGTTCCTGGGCGGCCCCCGGGCGGTCGTGTTCGACGGCCGGACCCTGCTCGGCGGGCAGACCCCGACCAAGCTGGTCGGGGACTTCTTCGCCTTCCCCGGGACCGACGCCGTGACCCTGCGGAACGGGGCGTTCGTGGCGGTCGGCGACCTCGACGGGGACGGGTACGGCGAGCTGATCTTCGGCGGCGGCCCGGGCGGCGCGCCCCGGGTGTTCGCCCTGAGCGGGCAACTGATGTCGGCCGGGAACGTGGCCGGGGCCCAGGCCAGCCCGGTGTCGAACTTCTTCGTGGCCGGGAACACGGCCGACCGGGGCGGGACCCGGGTGGCGGCCCGGGACATCGACGGGGACGGGAAGGCCGACCTGATCGTCGGGAGCGGGCAAAACGCCCCGGCCCGGGTGCGGGCGTACCTGGGGAAGGACATCACCTCGGCCGCCGAGCCGCTGACCTTCCAGGACCTCCGGCCGTTCGGCGGGGCCACCCTACCCGACGGGGTCCACCTCGGGTAAGTCGGTGCCGACCCGCGGGCTCTTCGCCGACCTCGGTTCGCCGCCCGGCGGGCCGAGGTCGGGTCGTTGACGGGTCTCGCCCAAACGGGACGGCCCCCGGCGGCGTCGTCCTTGTGGCGGCCCGGCCCGGGCGGTATCATACCACCCCGCCCCGGCGGCCCAACACCTTGAGACTAATACCCTTGCACACGCGCCACCGCCTCCGCTTCGTCCCCGCGGTCGAGCCCCTGAACGCCCGCCTGGCCCCGGCCGCCGGCCAGCTCGACCCGACGTTCGGCGACGGCGGGGTCCAGCCACTCGGGTCCGCCCCGGTGTACCAGCCGGCCGTCCTACCGGACGGCCGGGTCCTCGCGCTGATCCCGCCGTCCAACGACCTGCCGGGCCGCTACGCCCTTGCCCGGATCGAGGCCGATGGGGACCCCGATCTGACGTTCGGGACCGGCGGGGTCGTGCCGCTGCCGCGGTTTCCGTTCGACACCGGGAGCTTCATCGCGTCTCCGGACGGGGGGGCGTTGTTCTTCGGGCCGGTCTTCGACACGGCCCAGGCGGATTACGAGTTCGCCGTGGCCCGGTTGACCCCGGCCGGGACTTCAGACCCGACCTTCGGTATCGACGGGATCGCGGTCGTCAGTTTCGACACCCCCGCCGGCGCCACCTCCGATCGGCCGAAGGCTGCCGTGGTCCAGCCGGACGGCCGGATCGTGATCGTCGGCGGTGCGACCCGGCAATCGACGCTCGACGGGGTATCCATCACCACCGGGGGCATGGCGGTGGCCCGGTTGACCGCCGACGGCCGGCCCGACCCGACCTTCGGCACCGACGGCCGGACGGTCGTCCCGTTCCCGGTCGGCCGGTTCGACCTGGCCGGCGCGTTCGGCGTCGCCCTGGCGCCGGACGGCCGGATCGTCCTCGGCGGGGAGGCGGCGGTCGACGGGAGCATCCAGACCCGGTACGGCCGACCGGGGTATCCGGGTCCGGGAGGGACCGGACCGGTTACCAGCTGGTTCACCAATTCGGCCCCGGCGGTCGTGAGGCTGACCGCCGACGGCCAGTTGGACGCGACCTTCGGGACCGGCGGACGGGTACTCACGCCGCTGCCTGCCCAGCAAACGGACCTCGGGTACCAGGTTCAGGCGGTGAGCGCTCTCCCCGACGGGCGGGTCCTGCTCGCGGGAGCCGGAGAGGTTCCGACGGCCGAGCAGCCGTACCCCATCGGCCGGGCGCTCCGCCTGACCGCGGCCGGGGCACTGGACCCGACGTACGGGTCCGCCGGCGTGGCGACCAGTGATGTCGCCCCCCCGGCACTGGGGGGCGTGGGGATCGACCCCAAGAACCGGGTCGTGTTCGCCAATGCCACCGCCGTCGCCCGGCTCACCGCCGAGGGGGTCCCCGACCGCGGGTTCGGGACCGACGGCAAGGTCGACCTCGACCCCCTCTTTGGCGTTCGACGGCCCGACGTGGTCTTCTACCCCTACGGCTCGACCATCCAGCCGAACGGGGACATCCTGCTCAGCGGGCTCAAGTCCAATGGGTCGCTGACGGACGGAACCGGCGTCCTCGCCCGGCTGGTCGGGAGCGACCCGCCGGTCGGGTTCGTGCCGGCGGCGACGGGCACCGTGACGGCCGGCGGGGCGGCCGACGGGTCGGTCGCGGTGTTCAACCCGAGCGGCGGGGGGATGTACGCGGCGGCCGGGGCCATGACCGCCTACGCCGGGTTCACCGGCAACGTCCGGTCGGCCGTGGCCGACGTGACCGGGGACGGGGTGCCGGACTACGTCACCGGGGCCGGCCCGGGCGGGCGGCCCGCCGTCACCGTGTTCGACGGCGCGACCGGGAACACGGTGGCCGACTGGCTGGCGTTCGAGGGGGGCTTCGCCGGCGGCGTGTTCGTCTCGGCCGCGGACCTCGACCGGGACGGCCGGGCCGAGGTGGTCGTCACCCCCGACCAGGGCGGCGGCCCGCGGGTGGTGGTGTTCTCGGTCGTTCCCGGCGGCGGCGTGACCATGCGGTCCAGCTTCTTCGGGATCGACGACCCCTCGTTCCGCGGCGGGGCCCGGACGGCCCTGGGCGACATCGACGCCGACGGCACCCCGGACCTGGCGGTCGCCGCCGGGTTCCTGGGCGGCCCGCGGGTCGCCCTGTTCGACGGCAAGTCGGTCCTCGCCGCCCCGGCCCGGCTGGTGAGCGACTTCTTCGCCTTCCCCGGGGCGGACGCCGCGACCCTCCGGAACGGGGTGTTCGTCGCCCTGGGCGACCTCAACGGCGACAACCGCGCCGACCTGATCTTCGGCGGCGGGCCGGGCGGGGCGCCCCGGGTGTTCGCCCTGAACGGGGGGGCGGTGGCGGCCGGGGCGGCGGCCGACGCCCAGGCCAACCCGGTGTCGAACTTCTTCGTCGCCAACAACTCGGCCGACCGGGGCGGGGTGCGGGTCGGGGTGGCCGACCCCGACGGGGACGGCCGGGCGGACGTGGTGGCCGGTAGCGGGGCCGGGTCGGCGGCCCGGGTCCGGGTGTACTTCGCCGGCACCTTCCCGCCGGCCGGCGAGCCGGCCGGCTTCCAGGACCTGACCCCGTTCGGCGGGGCGGTCCTGGCCGACGGGGTGTACGTCGGGTAGGCCGGGGCCGGGACGAGTTCGACCACACGGGCCGGGAGGCCCGTGCCACCGGGCTGACCGGCGGCACGGGCCTCCCGGCCCGTGCTCCTGATCGGCACAGGCATTCCTGCCTGTGCCGATCAGACCGAGACATTCTCCGGCGGGTGCCGAACGGGTTACGCCCCGGTTCGGGCACCCGGCGGCGTTACGCCCGCCGCAGCCGCCGCCGAACGACCGCCAGCCCGGCCGCCCCGACCGCCAGCGTCAGAACGCCCGCCGGCTCCGGCACCGCCGCCGGGCCGGTCGGCGTCAGCAGGTACGCCCCGTTGTACCCGTTCACCACCATCTGCCCGGCGTCGTTGATCCCCCGGACCTCGTAGATGGTGTCGGTGAACCCGTCCGGGAGCAGGGTGGTCAGGTCGGTCATCACCCCGTTCTGCCACAGGAACGGCCGCCCGAACCCGTCGGCGGTGGTCGCCCACCCGACCACCTGCCCGGCCGCGTTCACCCCGTAGGCGTAGCTGAACGACCCGCCCAGGGTCCCTAAGTCGGCCATCGCCCCGTCCTGCCACAGGAAGGCGCGGAACCCGCCGCCCACGTCCGAGTACCCGACTACCCGGCCGTCGGAGCTGACCCCGGTGGCCTCGCTGTACGCCCCGCCCGGCAGGGTGCCCAGGTCGGCCATCGCCCCGTTCTGCCACAGGAAGGCGTGGTTCCACCCGCCCGTGGTGTCGGCGAACCCGACCACCTGGCCGGCGTCGTTCACCCCGGTGGCGTAGCTCTGGTACCCGCCCAGGGTGCCGAGGTTGGTCATCACCCCGTCCTGCCACAAGAACCCGCGGACCTGGTAGTCCGGCCGCAGGGCGTACCCGGCCACCAGCCCGCTCGGGCTGACCGCGTAGGCGGCGCTCTGCGGCCCGCCGAACGTCCCCAGGTCGGTCATCACCCCGTCCTGCCAGACGAAGGCGTGGACGTCACCGCCGGCGGTGGCCGACATACCGGCCACCCGGCCGGCCCCGCTCACCCCGTAGGCGTAGCTGTACGACCCGCCCAGGGTGCCGAGGTCGGTCGTCACCCCGCCCGACCAGACGAACCCGCGGACATCGGACCCGGTGTAGGAGTAGCCGGCCGCCTGGCCGCCCGGCCCGATCGCGAAGGCGGTGGCCGGGTAGCCGGCCAGCCCGGGGATCGGGGTGACGGCGTACCCGGCCCGGGCGGGCGGGGCGGCGATCAGGAGCAGGGCGGCGGCCGGCACCAGCCGGCCGGGGGCGAATGACGGGAACATGGTCGGACCTCCCCCATCGGCCGGCCCGGCGGGCACCACGCCCGCGGTCGGCTGTTCGACCGGTTCTGCAGCCGTCCGGGCCGAAACACGACACGGATTTTTCCGGGTGATCCGCCCCCCGCACCGGCCGGGGCCGTACCCGCCGCGGCTTCGACCTCGCCGCCGCGGCCAGAATCACTAAGCTCAATCAGGTTTCGGCCCCGTCCCGACCTGACGACGTGAGGACTTGAAGACTTGACGACTCCTACCGCGAAACTGGCCCTGGAAGACGGCACCGTGTACACCGGGCGGGCGTTCGGCGCCCCCGGCGAGCGGCCCGGCGAGGTCGTGTTCAACACCGGGATGGTCGGCTACCAGGAGGTGCTCACCGACCCGAGCTACAAAGGTCAGATCGTCACGATGACCTACCCGCTCATCGGCAACTACGGCACCACCGCCGAGGACCAGGAGTCGGACGCCGTCCAGGTGGAGGGGTTCGTGGTCCGCGAGCTGGCCCGGGCCCCGAGCAACTTCCGCAGCCACCGCGACCTGGACACCTACCTGCGGGCCAGCAACGTCGTCGGCCTGGAGGGGATCGACACCCGGGCGTTGGTCCGCCGGCTGCGGGTCCGGGGCTCGATGAGCGGCGTGCTGTCCACCACCGACCCGGATGATGCCTCGCTGGTGGCCAAGGCCCGGGCGTTCCCCGGGATGGAGGGCCGGGACCTGGTCCGGGAGGTCGTCCCGGACATGGCGTACCAGTGGCGACAGGGGTTCGGGGCGTTCGCCGAACACGTCATCCCGGCCCGCCCGGCGGACAAGCACGTCGTCGCCGTCGACTACGGGATGAAGTGGAACATCCTCCGCTGCCTCACCCAGGTCGGGTGCCGGGTGACGGTGGTGCCGGGGACGGCCACCGCCGAGCAGATCCTCAGCCACGACCCGGACGGGGTGTTCCTGTCGAACGGACCGGGCGACCCGGCCGCGGTCGGGTACGCCATCGACGCGGTCAAGGGGGTACTCGGCAAGAAGCCGGTGTTCGGCATCTGCCTGGGGCACCAGCTCATGGGCCTGGCCCTCGGCGCCAAGACGTTCAAGCTCAAGTTCGGCCACCGCGGGATCAACCAGCCGGTGCTGAACCAAGCCACCGGGCAGGTGGAGATCACGACGCAGAACCACGGGTTCGCGGTGGACGCGGCCACCCTCCCGCCGGAGGTCGAGCCGACCCACATCAACCTGAACGACCAGACCCTGGAGGGGCTGCGGCACAAGGCACTGCCGGCGTTCAGCGTCCAGTACCACCCCGAGGCCGCGGCCGGCCCGCACGACAGCAGCTACCTGTTCGAGGAGTTCCGTAAGCTCATGGGGTAGCCCCGCCCGGCCGTCCCGCGATCGGAGCCCCGAATGACCGCGTTCGTCGCGCTGGTCGCGGTCCTCACCCCGCCGGCCGCCGCCCCGCCGCCCCGCGTGGCCGTCCCGCCGGTCGCCGAACTCCCCGGTCCGCTGGTCATCGTCGGCGGCGGGGGGATGCCCGACGGCCTCCGCGAGCGATTCGTCGAGCTGGCCGGCGGCCCGAAGGCCCGCACCGTCGTCGTCCCGACCGCCAGCGAGTACGCCGACGACCCGAAGGAGCATGACGGCTACCTGAAGCCGTGGCGGGACCTCGGCCCGGCCTCGGTCGTCCTCCTGCACACCCGCGACCGGGCCACGGCCGACGACCCGGCGTTCGTCAAGCCCTTGCTCGACGCCACCGGCGTCTGGTTCAGCGGCGGCGACCAGTCGCGGATCACCGCGGCCTACGCCGGGACGCTCACCGGGGAGGAGTTCCACAAGCTGCACGCCCGCGGCGGGGTCCTCGGCGGAACGTCGGCCGGGGCCGCGGTCATGAGCGACCTGATGATTACCGGCGGGACCGACCGGGCCACCACCGCGGCCGGGCTGGGGTTCCTGCCGGGGTTCGTGGTCGACCAGCACTTCACCGCCCGGAACCGGCAGAACCGGCTGCGGGGGGTGATCGCCGGCCACCCGGCCCGGGTCGGGCTGGGGATCGACGAGGCGACGGCGGTGGTCGCCCGCGGGCGGACGCTGAGGGTGGTCGGGGCCGGGGCGGCGACGGTGGTGCTGGCGGCCGGGGCCGGCAAGCCGGAATTGATGCAGGCGACGAAGGCCGGCGGGACCCTGGACCTGTTCCAGCTCCGCCGGGCGGCGCTCAACCGGGGTGCGAAGGAGCCGTTCCCGCCGGCCAAGCCCCGCGAGCCGGTGCTGGAGAAGGGGTCGCTGGTGATCGTCGGCGGCGGGCGGATGGGGGGCGACCTCTGGCGGCGGTTCCTCGACCTGGCCGGCGGCCCGGACGCCCCCATCGTGGTCATCCCGACGGCCCTCGAAGACCCGCTGCCGGAGACGCCCGGCGAGGTCGCGGCCCTCCGGCGGCTCGGGGCGAAGAACGTCAAGGTCCTTCACACCCGCAACCGGGCCGAGGCCGACGACCCGGCGTTCAGCGAAATGCTCCTGACGGCGAAGGGGGTGTGGTTCGGCGGCGGCCGGCAGTGGCGGTTCGTGGACACCTACGCGGGAACGCTCACCGAGAAACGCATCCACGCCGTCCTGGCCCGGGGCGGTGTCATCGGCGGGAGCTCGGCCGGGGCCAGCATCCAGGGCGAGTACCTGCCGCGGGGCCACCCGCTCGGGAACACGGTGATGGCCGCCGAGGGGTACGAGCGGGGCTTCGCCTTCCTGCCCGGGGTGGCCATCGACCAGCACTTCTTCGCCCGGAAGCGGACGGCCGACATGACCGGCCTGATGAAGCAGTACCCGCAGTTCTTGGGGATCGGGATCGACGAGGGGACGGCCGTGGTCGTGACCGGCCCGACGGCCGAGGTGATCGGCGAGTCGAAGGCCGCGTTCTACGACTACTGGGGCGGGCCGCCGGCCGGGGAGGTAGACTACGTCGAGGTCAAGGCCGGCGGGCGGTACGACCTGCGGAAGCGAATGAAGGCGGAGTAGGCGAGCCGGGGCTGGCGAGCCGGGAGCGTGAGCGACCGGAGCTTGAAATACTCCGGTCGCTCACGCTCCCGGCTCGCCAACCCCCGACCCGCCCTACTTCTTCTCCTCCGCCGGGGCCAGCGCTTTCGCCACCTCGACCCAGGCCGCCTTCTTGTCGGCCGCCTTGCCGATGGTGGCCAGGACGAGCCGCCTCTCGGGGTCGGTCGGCAGCCGCCCGGCGGCCGCCAGCGTCACCGCCTCCAGCACCTGCTCGTCGGTCCGGTTGGCCCCCAGCAGCTCGTCCACCAGCTTGCCGAACTTGTCCGGCGGGGCGGTGATGACCGCCCGGTACGTCCACTCCTGCAACGGCCGGACCTGGGTGCGCCAGACGGTCTCGCCCTGGGGCGTGAGCGCGAGCCGGGCGGTGGTGTTCAGGTTCAGCCGCTCGGCCGGCTGGTAGAGGTGGAGCCGGGCGGTCGTCGCCGGCGGGGTCAGCATCGTCTTCTTCCAGTCGTCCCCGAGCTTCTTGGCGACGGCCGGGTCGGCCAGCAGCAGGTCGAGCAGCTTCTCGCGCTTCTTCGGGTCCTTGTCGTCGGCGAAGTACTTCTTCTCGACCTCGCTCGGGGCGGTGCCGCGGGCCGCCTTCACCGCCCGCTCCAGGAATGCCTCGTCGGTGTCGTCGGCGGCGCGCAGCTCGTCGGCGGCGCGCACCCGGACCCGGCGGTAGGTGGTATTCAGGTCGGCGTGCGGCTGGGCCAACTGGACCCAGTACCGGACCTCGGCCCCGGCCGCCGGCTCGTCCCCGTTCACCCGCTCGGTCCACCGGGCTTCGGGGTTGGGCTGCCCGGCCGGCTGCCACTGGGCCAGGGCACCCGGGTTGACCGCCCCGGGCGGCGGGGTGGCCGACCAGGACCGGAAGAACCCGCCCCGGGGGGTCTCGGCGGCCGGCGGGTTGTCCTGGACCTGATTCAGGTAGGCCAGCCCGCGGGTGACGGCGGCGTTCGCCTGATCCGGGTACTTGAACACCAGCACGTCCGGCTGGCCGTCGGCGTCGAAGTCCACGACCGCCCGGCCGGTGGCGGCGTCGTACCGCTCGTTCAGGGTGACGCTCCCGGCCACCCCGGCGTTCGAGTTGACGATGTCGCCGAGGAGGAACGAGCCGGAGGTCGTCTCGGTCAGGCTCGGGGATACGTCCCACACCGTGACGGTGCCGGCGGCGTTGCCGGCGGCCAGCCGCGTCCCGTCCGGGGCGAAGGCCAACTCGGCCAACCGGAACTCACGACCCGCGCCGGTGAACTTCCGGGCCTGGTGGGCCTTGACCGCCGGGTCGGCCAGGAACCACTCGACCACCTTCTTCCGCTTGGCGGCGTCCGGGTCCTTGGCGAAGTACCCGTGCTCGACCGGGGTGGCCTTGTCGCCCCGCAGCTCGGTACTCAGTCGGTCGAGGAACGTAGCGTCCTGGTTGTTCGGCGAGCGGGGGGTGTTAACCCCCTGATCTCCCCCGGAGCCGTCCCCGGCCCGGACGAGGCCCGGCCCGTACCCCAGCCCGCCGGTCAGGGCCAGCACCGCCAGGGCACCCGCCCCGGCGGCCTTCAGCTTGGTGAGCAGCATCATCCGCATCACTCCTTCGCACAGGTTCAGGGCGTGAGCGGACACGAATCCGGACGCCACCCCGCCGGCGGCCACCGCCTCGGCGGCCCGGACGACCCCGTCGGCCAAGGCCGGCCCGACCGCCCCGGCCGACGCCCGCTCGGTGAGCAGCGTCGCCACCGCCCCGCCGGACAGGGTCACGCCCCGCCGGGTCAGCCGGGCCGCGAGCGTCCGCCGGGCCTGGGCCAGCCGCCCGGCCAGGGTCGCCGGGGCCACCCCCAGGTGCTTGGCGACGGCCCGCTGGGGCCGGCCTTCGAGGTCGCACAGGACGACCGGCAGCCGGTACTTGTCCGGCAGCCGGGCCAGCTCCTCGTCGATCACCGGGCGGAGGTCGGTCCAGGGGTCGGAGGGGGGCGGGGCCGGCGGCTCGGGCATGGCGTCGACCTGCTTGAAGCGGGCGTGCCGGCGGGCCCGGACCGCCCGGGCCTTCAGGGCCGTCCGGTAGGCCACCCCGTACAGCCAGTTCCCGACCGCCGCCCGGGGCCGGACGGCCGCCGCCCGCCGGGCCAGGACCAGGAACACCGCCTGGAAGGCGTCGTCCGCGGTGTGGACATCGCCGACCACCCGCCGGCAGACGCCCAGGACCATCGGCCCGTGCCGGCGGACGAGGACCGCGAAGGCGTCGGCGTCCCGGTCCCGGACGAACGCCCCGAGCAGGTCGGCGTCCGGGCGGTGGGCCGACTCCCGGACCAGGACGACCCGCCGGAGGGCGGGGAACGGCCGGCGGGCGGGGGCACTCGGCATGGGGGGCTCCGAACTCGTGTCCGTCACCGTCTATTGCCCGCGAGCCGGCCGGCGCTCGGGGCGCCCCGCGCCGGAATGGTTCTGGCCCGGACACACACCCCGCGGCTGACGAATCCGGTTGCGGCCGAACAAATCTTGGTGAGAGCGACTCCGGGCGTGCTTCCGGAGATTTCTTAGAATTTCCGGCGGTCGGACGCGAATCAGCAGAAACGGGGTGTACCGCCAGCACCCCCGCCCACCCCGAGGACCGCCCGATGGGGGGGATTCGCCGCTACCTCCGGGCCGTCGGCAAAGCCGTGCTGGCGAACGGGTTGGAGGAGCTGTCGAAGGGCATCCCGTTCGGCCCGGTGCTGTACAAGGTCGGGGTGGCCGTCCTGCACGAGTGGCGGCAGGGGCCGGCGGCCGAGCCGATCCGCGAGCCGATCGCCGCCCTCGTCGTGGCCGCCCCCGAGGAGGTCCACCGCGAGGCCCGCGAGGTCGTCCTCGAACTGGCCGCCGACCAGCCGGCGGAGGTGCAAGACCGGCTGGCCGGGGTGCTGGAACTGCTGCCGTACCAGGCCCGCAGGACGCTCGCCCGGCCGGACGACCGCACCGGCCGGACCATCCCGGCCGACTGGCCGCTCGACCGGCCCGAGCAGTTGGTCCCGTTCCTGCCGCCGGCCGCGCCGTTGTTCGCCGCCGGGCAGACGGTCCCCGGCCGATCCGAGTGGGTGCTGGAGGGGCGGGCCGGGGTCGGCGGGTTCGCCGAGGTGTGGAAGGCCCGGCACGCCGGGATGGGGGACGCGGCGGCGGTCAAGTTCTTCACCGACCCGGCCGCCCGCGAGCGGCTGTTGCGGCACGAGGCGGCGGTGCTGCGGCAGGTGCGGGCCAGCGGCCGGCACCCGAACGTGGTCGAACTGCGGGACGTGGTGCTGACGGCCGACCCGCCGTGCCTGATGTTCGAGTACGTGGACGGCGGTGACCTCGCCAAGTATGTGGCCGGGCAGACTTGGGAGGCGGCCGAGCGGGCGGCCTGGGCGACCGAGGTGGTCCGCGAGCTGGCGGCGGCCGTCGGCCACTTCCACCGGCTCGACCCGTGCGTCGTCCACCGCGACCTGAAGCCGCAGAACGTGCCGCTCGACCGGCTGCCCGGCGGGCGGGTGGTGCCGCGGATCGCCGACTTCGGCATCGGCGGGGTGGTGGCGGCCCGGCGGACGGGGCGGTTGGCGGGCCGTTGTACCAGACGGCCGGGACGGACGGGATGACGACATCGGTGCGGGGGTACGCGTCGTGGCTGTATGCCTCGCCGCAGCAGCGGGACCCGCGGGGCAGGCCGGACCCGCGGGACGACGTCCACGCCCTCGGGGTGATGTGGTTCCAACTGCTGGTCGGCGACCTCGGGGCCGAGCCGCCGCGGGGCTCGGGGTGGAAGAAGCGACTGATGGCGGTCGGGGTGTCGCGCGAACTGCTCGACCTGGTCGAGGAGTGTATGGCGACCGACGCCGACGACCGTCCGGCCGATGGGGCGGAATTAGCCGACAAGATCACCGCCGTCTTGGCACCGCCTCTGCCGCCACTTCCCCCACCGCCGCCCCCTCTCCGTCCCCAGTACCACCGCTAGAGCCCCTAGATGACGTGGGCGACAATCGTACCAGGGGCTGACGCCCCTGGCTACGCGCTCGCCGCCCCCTCCGGGGGCTAAGAAATGTCCCGAGTCCCCGGAGGGGACGGGCAGCGCGTAGCCAGGGGCGTCAGCCCCTGGTCACGAACGCCGTCCCCGGCCGGCACCCGCGGGGCCGGCGGCGACAACACCCCGCAGAGGACCCGCCCATGACCCCGGCCGTCGCCGACCCCACCCCCGCCGCCGTCCGGGACCGGTGAACGCACCAGGTTTGCCGGGGTTTGTCGGGGTTTACCAGGGGGGTGCCAGGGGTTGGCACCCCTGGCTACGCGCTCCCCGCCGCTCCGCGGCTCAAGAGGTCGGAACCCCCGGAGGGGGTAGCGGGCGCGTCGCCCCGAGTACCCAGGGCTGACGCCCTGGGCTACGGGCTGCCCGTCCCCTCCGGGGACTCGGGACATCTTTCAGCCCCCGGAGGGGGCGGCGAGCGCGTCGCCCAGGGCGTCAGCCCTGGGTCCGATCGGGGTCCGATCTCCGCGGGCGAATCCGTCTTGAGCCCCCGGCGGGGGCGGGGAGCGCGTAGCCAGGGGTGACAACCCCTGGTCCGCATCACCAACCCCTGGTACGATCGGGGCGGCCGAACCACTTCACCCCGAGTGCGCCCATGCCCCAGTCGTTCACCCGGCTGCACTACCACCTCGTCTTCTCGACCAAAGGCCGGGAGCCGTCCATCACCCCGGACATCCAACCGCGGCTGTGGGACTACCTCGGCGGCCTCGTCCGGGCCGCGGGCGGCATCCCGCTCGAAATCGGCGGGGTCGCCCACCACGTCCACCTGCTCGTCACCCTCCGCCAGCAACCCGCCCTCGCCGACGTCCTCCGGGACATCAAGGCCAACTCGTCCGGGTGGGTCCACGAGACGTTTCCCGACGCCGCCCCGTTTTGGTGGCAGACCGGGTACGGGGCGTTCACCGTCAGCCACTCGGAGATCGGCCGGGTGCAACGGTACATCGCCAATCAGGAGGAACACCACCGTAAGCAGAGCTTCCAGGACGAGTACCGGCAGTTGCTCACCCTCCACGGGATCGAGTTCGACGAGCGGTACTTGTGGGACTGAAGGATTGGCCTTCGGACCAGGGGTTGTCACCCCTGGCTACGCGCTCCCCGCCCCCGCCGGGGGCTCGGGTCATTCTCAACCCCCGAAGGGGGCGGGGAGCGCGTAGCCAGGGGCGTGAGCCCCTGGCAACCTACCCCTGGGCCCATCACCCATCGTCCTCTGCCCCCTCTTCCGGCTCGGCGGCGGGTGCCTTCATCACCTCCCGGAGCAGCACCGTGGCGTAGCTCCCGGCCGGGAGGGTGAACGCCAGCCGCAGGCCATCCGGCTCCCAGCCGGCGGCCAAGTCGTCGAGGTAGACGAGGTTGTGCCGGCGGGTCCCCTGGACCAGCTTGCCGAACCCGCCGAACGACGCCGGGGAGAGGTCGAAGTCGGCCAGCACCGCCGCCTCCCGGTCGGCCGCCGCCCCCGCGGCCGGGAACGTCTTGGCCCCGAACATCGGCCCGGCGGTGACGATCTCCTTCGCGTCAAAGCGAGCCTGCTCGGCGGCCGGGTCGTGGGTGACGAATAGTCCGCCGGCCGGCCACTTGGCCATCACGTCGCCGTCGAGGACGGTGCGGAACAGGCCGTCGGAGAGCCGCCGGGCCAGGTAGTCGTTGAACAAGAGCGACTGCACCGCCGACAGGGCGAACCGGTACAGGAACGGCCGGAGCCGCCGCGGGGCGGTCCCGGCCAGGCACTTCCAGCCGAGTTCGACCGTCTCGCCGTCGTGGCCGAACCGCTGCGGGCCGTAGTAGTTCGGCAGCCCCTGCGAGCGGATGCGATCAAGCACCGCGGCCACCTCGGCCTGCTTCGAGGCGTCCGCATCGCGGACGAGGATGCGGAACCGGTTGCCCTTGAGGTGGCCGGGCTTGAGCTTGTTGGTGTGCCGGCCGGTCTTGAGGACGCGGACGCCGTCGCCCTCCAGCTTGGCGATGTTCGGTTCACACTCCTTCGGGACCGACACCCATTGCCGGGTGACGGCGTGCCGGTCCTTCAGCCCGGCGGTACCGACCGCCCCCACGGGGATGCCGAGCCGGCGGGCGACCCCCTGGGCGAAGTGTTCGGGGGCGATGCCGGTCTTCTCCACCCACAGGTAGAGGTGGTCGCCCTCGCCGGACGGCTCGTAGGACGGCACCTCCTCGACCTCGAAGTCCTCGTCCCGGACCCGGATGCGGCCGCCGCACCCGGGCACCTCCGGCGTCAACAATGGTGGGTCCATCGCGGGGTGCTGGTACATCGTTGGGGAGTTTCGAGTTTCGAGTCAAGAGTTTCGAGTTTTGGGCTGCCGCAGGGGGTCATTCTAACGGCCGGGGGCGGCGGTCGGATCGGGTCGGCGTGATAGAATGCACCGGACGCAGGAGACGATGGCATGACCCCCGCCGCGGCCGAGCCGGGCACCCTGGCCGATGTCGTGTCCGAGTTGGGCGGCATCCCCGTTCACCGGATCATCTGGCGGAACATCGGGAACGCCACCGAAGACGACCAGCTCGCCCTGTGCGACCGCAAGCTGCGGGTGGAGTTGGTGGACGGGGTACTCGTCCACAAGGGCATCACCCGCGACGTCCTGGACGAGGTGCTGGCGAGCGTGGCCCCGGGGGTCGAAACCCTGGCCGACGTGCTCGACCGGCTGGGCGGCGTCCCGCTCGACCGCATCCTCTGGACCCCCCGCCCGGGGACCGCGACCGGGGACGACGTCCTGCGGCTCCTGGACGGCGAGCCGAAGCGGCTGGTCGAGTTGTTCGACGGCATCCTGGTGGAGAAGCCGATGGGCCAGCGGGAGGGGTTCTTCGCGATGGTCCTCGGGGGCTTCCTACTGACCCACGCCCGGTCCCACCGGCTGGGGGTGGTCGGGGCCCCGGACACCGTCTTCCGGCTGAAGCCGGGGCAGGACCGGCTGCCGGACCTCTGCTTCACCGCCTGGGCCAACCTGCCGTCGGCCGACGCCCACCTCCAGCGGGTCGGCCGGTATGCTCCGGACCTGGCGGTCGAAATCCTGTCCGACGGGAACACCGCGGCCGAGATGGCCCGGAAGCGGCGGGAGTACTTCGCCGGCGGGACCAAGCTCGTCTGGATCATCGACCCGGACGAGCGGACGGTCGGGGTGTACGCCGACCCGCACCAGCCCGACCTGATGACCCTGCTCCGGGCGACGGACACACTCGACGGCGGGGCCGCCCTGCCCGGGTTCGCCCTGCCGCTCGCCGACCTGTTCGACGACCCCCAACTCAACCCGCGTCCCACCGACTTACCCCCGGGCTGACGCCCGGGGCTCGCCAGGAGACGAGCCGCCATGCCCCCGCCGATGACGATGACCGAGAAGATCCTGGCCCGGGCCGCGGGGAAGGACGCCGCCGCCCCCGGCGAGAACGTCTGGGCCGACGTGGACGTTCTCATGACCCACGACGTGTGCGGCCCCGGCACCTTCGGCGTGTTCAAGAAGCACTTCGGCCCGGACGCCAAGGTCTGGGACAAGCAGAGGGTGGTGGTCATCCCGGACCACTACATCTTCACCCACGACGCCATGGCCAACCGGAACGTCGACGTGTGCCGGCAGTTCGCGGCCGAGCAAGAGCTGCCGTACTTCTACGACGTCGGCACCGCCCGGTATAAGGGCGTCTGCCACATCGCGCTGCCGGAGGAGGGCCACACCCGGCCGGGCGAGGTCCTGCTCGGGACCGACAGCCACACCTGCACGGCCGGGGCGTTCGGCGAGTTCGCCACCGGGATCGGGAACACCGACGCCGGGTTCGTCCTGGGCACCGGCAAGCTGTGGCTGAAGGTCCCGCCGACCATGCGGTTCGTGTTCCACGGCGACCTGCCGCCGTACCTGATGGCCAAGGACCTGATCCTGGCCGTGATCGGCGACATCGGGGTGGACGGGGCCACCTACCGGGCGATGGAGTTCGCCGGCGACGGCGTCTCGGCCCTCGGCATCGAGGAGCGGATGACCCTGTGCAACATGGCCATCGAGGCCGGCGGGAAGAACGGCATCATCGCCCCGGACCAGGTCACCTTCGACTACGTCAACAAGCGGAACGCCGGCGGCAAGGCGTACCGGGCCGTCTACACCGACCCGGACGCCAAGTTCGATTTCGAGAAGGTGTACGACGTGTCCAAGCTGGAGCCGGTGGTCGCCAAGCCGCACTCGCCGGACAACCGGGCGTTCGTGTCCGAGGTGAGGGGGACCAAGCTCGACCGGGCGTACATCGGGTCCTGCACCGGCGGCAAGCTGACCGACTTCAAGGCGGCGGCCGAGCTGCTCAACGGTAAGGCCGTGCGGATCGACACGTTCGTGGTCCCGGCGACGACCGAGGTGGCCCGCGGGCTGGACACCGAGACGGTCGGCGGGAAGTCGCTGCGGGCGGTGTTCGAGGCGGCCGGGGCGAAGATCGGCGAGGCCTCGTGCGCCGCCTGCCTGGGCGGCCCGGCCGACACCTTCGGCCGGCTCAACGCCCCCATCTCGTGCATCAGCACGACCAACCGGAACTTCCCCGGGCGGATGGGCCACAAGGAGGCCCGGGTGTTCCTGGCCAGCCCGCTGACGGTGGCCGCCAGCGCCCTGGCGGGCACCATCGCCGACCCGCGGGACCTGCTGGTATGATGGGGCGGGTACTTCCACCGGAGGACGCCATGACGTCGATCACCATCACCGACCCGGCCCTGCTCGCCCAGTTCGCGGCCGCGGCCGGGACCGTCGAGATCAAAGGCCCGGACGGCCGGGTCGTCACCACCGTCTCGGTCGGTGACCGGGCAGTCCCCCCGCCGGGGTTCAAGATCCCGCTCTCCGACGAGGAACTGGCCCGGCGGAGTCAGATCCGGATCGGCCGCCCGGTCGCGGACATTCTCCGCGACCTCAAAGCCAAGTACGGTGAGTGATGCGGTTCACCGTCGTCGTCATAGACCCCGCCGAGCAGGGGCTGGCCGCCGCCTGGTTGGCGTCCGCCGACCGGAACGCGGTGGCCGACGCGGCCCACCGGATGGAGCGGTTGCTAGCCGCCCACCCGTTGGACGTCGGCGAGGACCGGGCGTCGAGCGTCAGCCGGGTCGGGTTCGTCCCCCCGCTCGGGTTCACGTTCGATGTCGTGGTCGATGACGCGACCGTCTACGTCACCGACATCTGGCTGACCTCCTGACCCGGGGCCGCCGATGCCCGCCCTCGCCGTCTTCGCCGCCCTGGCTGCCGGTCCTGCCCCCAATCCCGCCGACCTCGTGCTGATCCAGAAAGGCACGCTGCCGGTCATCGTGTCGGCCCCGCACGGCGGCCGACTCCCGATCCCCGGCGCCCCCGAGCGGACCCGGTACGAGGTCCCGGAGTTCGCCACCGTCCGGGACGCCAACACCGACCTCCTGGCCGAGCAGTTCGCCGCGGCGCTGGAGCGGAAGCTCGGCGGCAAGCCGTGGCTGGTGGTCGCCCGGTTCGACCGGAAGTACCTGGACGCCAACCGGCCGCCCGGGCGGGCCTACGAGGACGCCGCCGCGGAGCCGGTGTACGACGCCTACCACGCCGCCCTGGCGGCCGCCTGCAAGGCCGTCAAGGAGGAGCACGGGGCGGGCCTGTTGCTCGACGTCCACGGCCAGGGGACGTACCCGAAGGCGGTGGCCCGCGGGACCCGGGACGGGAAGACGGTGGGGCTCTTGCGGGAGCGGCACGGGTGGGCGGCGGTGGCCGGCAAGAACGGGGTACTGGGCCGGCTGGAGCGGGCCGGGTACGAGGTGATCCCGGCGGCCGACGCCGGCCCGGACGCCCGGGAGGACCGGCTGTACGCCGGGGGGTACACGGTATCCACCTACGGCAGCCACACCGCCTACGCGGTCGACGCGATCCAACTGGAGTTCGGCACCCGGCTGCGGGACCGGGAGGCGGTCGGGCGGACGGCCGCCGACCTGGCCGACGCCGTCGCCGCCTTCCACGGCGCCTACCTGAAGAAGTAGGCCGGCCGCGGTCAGCCGACGTAGACCCCGTCGGCCAGGGCCGCCCCGCCGAACGGGGTCACGTCCTGGAACGTGGTCGGCTCGGCGGCCGAGGTGAAGTCCTTCCCCAGGTACAACCGGACCCGGGCCGCCGACCCGGCCCCGCTCCCGGCCGCCACGTCCAGCCGGCCGTCGTTGTCCGCGTCCGTCGCCGCCACCCGCACCCCGCCCCGGTCGGCCGAGTCGCCGTTCACGAAGAAGTTGGCCACCGGGGCGGCGTAGGCCCCCTCCACGTTGTCCGCCGCCACCAGCGCCCCGTCCAGGATGAACACCCGCGGGGCGCCCCCCGGCCCGCCGCCGAAGATCAGGTCCGCGTTCCCGCCCCCGGTCACGTCCCCGACGGCCAGGAACACCCCGTTGCGGAGGGTCACCGCGTCCGACCCCGGGAAGGCGAAGAAGTCGTTCACCAGCTTGGCCGGGGTGCCGCCCAGCACGGTCCGGCCGTTGAACAGGGCGACCCGCGGGCCGCCCCCGAACCCGGCCGCCACCGCCAGGTCCGGGACCCCGTCCCGGTTCACGTCCCCGGCCGCCGTCCGGGCCCCGCCCCGGAACCGGGCGTCGCCGGTGATCCCGAAGAAGTTGGCCCGCTGGACCGGCCCGGCCGGCAGCAGGGTGAAGATCGTCACCCGCGGCCCGCCCCCCTGGTCCGGGCTGACGATGATCTCGGCCCGGCCGTCCAGGTCGAGGTCCTTGGCCGTCACGAACCCCCCGCCGGTGAACCCCTCGCTCCCGGCGAACGGGGCGCCCGGCGGGATCAGCAGGGTGCTGTTGTCCGCCCCGGACACCACCGCGATCCGGAACACCGTCCCCGGCCCGGTCGCCAGCACCGTGTCCGGCACCCCGTCGGCGTTCACGTCCCCGACCGCCACCCGGGCGTTCGCCCCGACGATCGCCCCGAACGCGGCCACCGCCGCCGTCGGGGTGTCGGGGTACCGGCCGGCCCCGTCCGGGGTGTACAGCACCGCCCGCCCGTCCGGCGACCCGCCCACGGCCAGCGGGGTCGGGGTGGCGGCGGCCAGCAGCCGGACCGCCCGGCTGCCGGTGGTGTCGCCCCCGGCCAGGACGATCCGCCCGTCCGGGGCCAGGGCCACCGACGCCCGGCCGATCAGCCCGGGGACGATCGTCTCCCCCGGGATCAGGCTGGTCGGGTTGAACGTCGGGTCGAAGGCCCCGGCCGTCGTCAGCCGCACCGCCGTCCCGCCCAGCCCCGACTGCTGCCCGCCGACCACCACCTTGCCGTCGGCCGCGACCGCCACCCCGCCCCCGACGAACGAGTTGGTGGCCCCCGACCCGGCCCCCCGCAGCCCGGCCACCCCGCCGATCCCGAACGTCGGGTCCGGGGTCCCGTCGGCGGCCAGCTTGACCACCACCAGGACCGTGCTGACGGCCGACCCCGACCCGGCCGCGTACACGTTCCCGGCCCCGTCGGTGTCCACCGCGAACGCCCCGTTCACCGGGAACGCCCCGTTCACCCCACCGGCCACGGTCGTCGTCCCCGTCCCGGCGAACGTCGGGTCGAGGGCACCGGCCGGGGTCAGCCGGGCGAACGCGGCCACGGAGGAGGCCGGCGCCGCCACGAACGACGACCCGGCCAGGATGATCCGCCGGGCCGGGTCGAGGGTCAGGGCGAACGCCCGGTCGTCGGCCCCGGGCCGGACCGTGAACGCCGTCACCCCGCCCCCGGCGAACGCCGGGTCGAGGCCCCCGGCGGCGGTCAGCCGGGCGGCCGCGAACTGGAACGTGCCGGTCCCCTTCGACGCCCCGCCGACCACCACCCCGTTGTCGGCCGGGTCGACCGCCACCCCGGTGGCCACGTCGTTGGTGCCGGCCCCGACGTGGAACACCGCGATCCCGCCGGACCCGAACCCGGGGTCGAGGGTCCCGGCGTCGGTCAGCCGGGCGACCGCGAACCGGTTGAGCCCGCCGGCCGACGAGGTCCCGGCCACCACCACCCGCCCGGCCGTGTCCAGGGCGACGGCGTTCGCCCCGTCGTCCCCGCCGACGAAGTCGATCACGGCCTTGCCGCCGACCCCGAACGACGGGTCCAAGGACCCGTTGGCCAGCAGCCGGGTGACCGCGAAGTCGCGGCCCCCGGCCCCGGTCGTCTGCCCGGCCAGGATCACCCGCCCGGCCGGGTCGACGGCGACCACGTTCTCGGTCACCCCGGTCATCAGCGGGGTGATGCCGCCGGTCCCGAAGGTCGGGTCGGGGGCGCCGGCGAGGGCCGGCACGTCGCGGCCCTCGAGGGCCTCGAGCGCGGGGCGGGGGCGACGGGTCATGGTGGGTTCCGCCAGAGGGCCGCCCGGCGGCGACCGGGACGGGTGCGACAATTGTACGGAGTGGGACAGATGTGTCGAGAACGATGGCAAGATGGGGTAAATGGGAAGGCGGGGCGGGCGGCCCGCGCCGCCCGCCCGCGGCCCCGTACTACCCGACGTAGACGCCGTCGGCCAAGGCGGCGGAGCCGAACGGCGTCAGGTCCTGGAAGGTCGTCGGCTCGCCGGTGGTGGTGAAGTTCCGCCCGAGGTAGACCCGCACCCGGGCCGCCGACCCGGACCCGCTCCCGGCCGCCACGTCCGCCCGGTTGTCCCCGTCGGCGTCCTTCGCCGCCAGCCGCACCCCGCCCCGATCGGTCGAGTCCCCGGCGACGAAGAAGTTGGCCACCGGGGCGGCGTAGGCGCCGGACACGTTGTCGGCCGCCACCAGCGCCCCGCTCAGGATGAACACCCGCGGGGCGCCCCCCGGGCCGCCGCCGAAGATCAGGTCGGCGCTCCCGTCCCCGCTCACGTCCCCGACGGCCACGTAGGCCCCGTTCCGCAGCCGGACGGCGTCCTCCCCCGGGAAGGCGAAGAAGTCCCCGACCAGCTTGGCCGGGGTGCCGAACAGGGTCGCCCCGCTGAAGATCGCCACCCGCGGGCCGCCCAGGAACCCGGCCGCCACCGCCACGTCGGCGAACCCGTCCCCGTTCACGTCCCCGGCCCCGGTCCGGGCCCCGCCGCGGAAGCCCGGGTCGTCGGTGATGCCGAGGAAGTTGGCCCGGACGGCGGCCGTCGTGCCGACCAAGCTGAAGATGGTGACCCGCGGGCCGCCCCCCTGGTCCGGGCTGAGTACCACCTCGGCCCGGCCGTCGTTGTCGATGTCGGCGGCCGACACGAACCCGCCGCCGGTGAAGTCCTCCGACCCGGCGAACGGGGCGGTCGGCGGGATGAGGACGGTCGTGTTGTCGGCCCCGCTGACCACCGCGAACCGGATCGGGGTGCCCGGCCCGGTGACCAGGATGGCGTCCGGCACCCGGTCCCCGTTCACGTCGGCCTCGGCCGTCCGGGCGTTCACCGCCGTCGTCCCGAACGCGGCCACGGTGGCCGCCGCGGTCGCCGCGTACTGGCCGGTGGCGAACGTCTGGGCGAAGACCGCCGCCCGCCCGTCGGTGCTCCCGCCGACCGGCAGCGGGCCGGCCTTCTCCACCGTCCCGATCAGCCGGGCCACCCGGGCCCCGCCGGCGGACGTGTCCGCCCCGGCCACCACCACCCGCCCCTCGGGGGTGACCAGCCCGGCCCCGGCGAAGTCGGCCGCGCTCGTCCCGAAGTCGAACCGGTTGACCCCGGGGGTCGGCCCGGTCGGGTTGAACCCGGCGTCGGGCGTCCCGTTCGGCAGCAGTTGCAGGGCGAAGAAGTCGAAGTCGGTGACGGACACGTCGGCCGTCCCGGCCACCACCACCCGGCCGCTCGGCTGGACGGCGACCGCGTCCCCCTCGGAGAAGTTCATCCCGAGCTGGGTGAGGAAGACGCCGGCCGTCCCGAACGTCGGGTCCAGGTCGCCGGTCGGCAGCAGCTTGGCGACCCCGAGCCGCTGGCCGGCGTCGATCGCCTGCCCGGCCAGGTAGACGTTCCCGGCCGGGTCGACGGCGGTGGCGAACGCGAAGGCGTCCCCGGCCGGGCCGACGTTGAACGACACCGCCCCGTTCCCCGTCCCGAACGCCGGGTCGAGGTCTCCGTTCGGCAGCAGCCGGACGGCCGCGAACATCGTCCGGGCCCCCGGGGCGCTGTTGTTCGTCTGCCCGCCGATCACGACGTTCGACCCGCTCAGCACGACCTGCTGGCCGATGCTGGTGCTGCCCAGCCCGAACACGAACGAGATCAGCTTGACCGCCCCGCCGTTGAACGCCGGGTCGAGGACCGTCCCGTTCGGGTCGGTCCGGAGGGCGAAGATCGAGTTCCTCAGCCCGACGGTACTCAGGGCGCTGCCGACGGCCACGATGTCCCCGTTCGGCTGGAGGACCAGGTCGTTCGGGACGATGTTGTTGAACCCGGCCGGGGGGGCGAACACCCGGACCCCGGTGCCGGCCCCGCCGAACCCCGGGTCGAGGGCCCCGTTCGACCCGCTCAGCCGGGCGAACGCCGCCTGGTTCCCGGACGTCCCGGCGACGACCACGTTCCCGGCCGCGTCGACCGCCACCCCGCGGGCCCGGTCGTCGCCCCCGGCGATGTCCACCGTCGCCCGCCCCCCGGACCCGAACGTGGTGTCCGGCGTCCCGTTCGGGGTCAGCCGGACGACGACCATGTCGAACCCGCCGGGGCCGGGGGTCGCGCCGGCGATCACCGTCCGGCCGAGCGGGTCGACGGCCACCCCCGAGATGGTCGAGGTGGCCGGGAACCCGGCGAACCGGCCGCCGGTGCCGAACGACGGGTCGAGGGCCCCGACGGCGGCCGGGACCTCCCGGGCTTCGAGCGGGTGCAGGGTCGGGCGGGCCGAGCGGGTGCGGGTCATTGGGGGGGCTCCGGTGATGGGACGGGCGGACGGGCGTTCCCGATTGTACCGGCGGAGCGGTTCGGGAAAAGGGAGATGCGAAAATGGGGAGTATGGGAAAACCGGGGGCCGGCCCGCCCCGCACGTGCGGGGCGGGCCGGTTTCCTCGGTTCCTATCCGACGTAGACCCCGTCGGCCAGGACCGCCCCGCCGAACGGCTGGAGGTCCTGGAAGGTCGTCGGCTCGGCCGGGCCGGTGACGTTCCGCCCGAGGTACACCCGGACCCGGGCCGGGTTGTTCTGCCCGCTGCCGGCGAGCAGGTCGGCCCGGCCGTCGGCGTCGGCGTCGGCCACCGCCACCCGCACCCCGCCCCGGTCGGCCGCGTTCCCATCCACGAAGAAGTTGGCCACCGGGGCGGCGTAGGCCCCGGTCACGTTGCCGGCCGAGACCAGCGCCCCGCTCAGGGCGAAGACGCGGGGCGCGCCGCCCGGGCCGCCGCCGAAGACCAGTTCCCCGTACCCGTCCCCGTCGAGATCGCCGACCGCCACGAACGACCCGTTGCGGAGCCGGACGGCGTCGTCCCCCGGGAAGGCGAAGAAGTCGCCGATCAGCTTGGCCGGGTTGCCGCCCAGGACAGTCCGGCCGTCGAACAGGGCGGTCCGCGGGCCTCCGAGGAACCCGGCCGCGACCGCGATGTCCGGCACCCCGTCGGCGTTCACGTCCCCGAGGGCCGGCCGGCACCCGCCCCGGAAGTTCGGGTCGTCGGTGATCCCGAAGAAGTTGGCCCGGACCTGGGCCTGCCCGCCGGCCAGGGAGAAGAGGGTGACCCGCGGGCCGCCCCCCTGGTCGGGGGTGACCGCCCACTCGGCCTTCCCGTCCCGGTCGATGTCGGCGGCCGCCACGAACCCGCCGCCGACGAAGTCCTCGCTCCCCCGGAACGGGGCGGTCGGGGGGACGAGGACGGTGGCGTTGTCGGCCCCGGAGATGACCGCGAACCGGACCGGGGTGCCCGGGCCGGTGACGAGGACCCGGTCCGGGATGGTGTCGCCATTAACGTCGGCCTTGGCCGACCGGATGGCCCCGCCGAACCCGAGGAACGGGTTGAGGGTGGCGTCCGGGCTGGTGGCGTACCGGCCGGCCCCGTCCGGGGCGAAGACGGGTGCCGCCCCGCCCGCCCC
>JAIEQN010000265.1 GCA_019747685.1 Gemmataceae bacterium | reverse complement strand
AGGGCGTCCCGGTCGACCGGGCGGCCGTCCTCCCGGGCCGCCAGGTACCCGGCCAGGACGGCGGCCAGCCGGCCGTCCCGCTCGCCGCCCCCGGGGTCGGACGGCGGGCCGGTCATGGGGCCTCCAGGAGGTCCCTCAGGCCGCGGAGGGCCCGGAGCCAGAGCTGGGTGACGGCGTCTTTCGTCCGGCCCATCCGGTCGGCCACCTCGGCGAACCGGAGCCCCTCCACCTGTCGCAGGACGACCACCCGCCGCTGGTCCGGGGGGAGCCGGCCGAGGGCGGCGGCCACCCGGACGGCCTCGTCCCCGCGGGCGGCCCGCCCGCTCGGGCTGGTCCCGGGGTCGGCGGGAACCCCCGGGGCCCGGGACGAGTCGGCGGCCGCCCGGCGGAGGTCCCGCTCGAGCCGGACGTCCCGGGCCCCGGTCCCGCAGTACCGGCGGGCCAGCTTGGCCAGCCGGGAGGCCAGGACCTCCCGGAGCCAGCCGGCGAACTCGGCCGCGGTCGTCCCGCGGAAGGCGGAAAAGGAGTTGTGGGCCCGGAGGAGGGCGTCCTGGACCAGGTCGGCCGGGTCGGCCTTGACCCGCAAGAGGCGGCCGAGTTGGACCTCGGCCAGCAGGGTCAGGTACGGGCGGTGGTGTTCGAGCAACTCGCCCCAGGCGACGGGGTCCCCGGCCCGGGCGGCGTCGAGCAGCCGCTGGGGGGTGGGGTCCGGTTCGTGGGGAAGGGCCGGGGCAGACCGGGTGCGTGGGCGGGCCGTGGGCATGGGGCGACCCCGTGGTCGGTTGGGAGACGGTTCAGGGTAAGCGGCCGGGCGGGGGATGGGAAGCGGATTTCCGGGATCACGACTTGGCGATAGGACTTCCGGGAACCCCGGCTGTTGGAGGGGTAGTCTGGAGCGGTACTACGGTCTTTCAACCATCGGGCCTCCGCCGGTCGTAACCCGGGGTCGGGCGATGTGACACCCCCTCCCCCCTGGTTTTTTCACTGATACGGGTCCCGGTCCGAAGTGGCGGTCGGGCAGGGGGTTGCGGCCTGTGTCGGGCGGTCGGGTCGTGGCCGGGCGGTCACGCTCGGCCGTCGGAGTGGGTGTAACCCGTTGTCGGGCATCCGCTTCCGGCCCGGGTTGAGCAGTGCCGGTGGCGGTCACGGTGCCTCCCTCCCCCGACCGGCCGGGGACTGCCACCGGCCACCTCAACCCAACAGGTTACCGGCAGACTTGTGGCTGTCAACGTGCGTAGGAAGAGGGTAGTGGTACACTTTGAAGAAAAGTGCCTTCAATTCCCTTGGGAAACGCAGCGCGAAAACCCCAAACTGTACCACTACCAGGGACAGGCCCGAGCCATCGGACCTGGGTGGGGTCGGTCCCCCACCCGCCCCGCCGGTCCACATCCCGACCAAGCGACCCGTGCCGTCCTCGTACCGGTAGTTGATCACCCCCTCCGGCCCGCTCGCCCGGGTCACCCGGCCGCCGGTGTCGTAGTCGGTGTTCGTCACCCGGTCCGGCTGGCCGGCCGCGGTCTCCGTGACCGAGTCCTGCCGCCCGAGCGCGTCGTAGGAATACACCACCGACTCGGCCGGGTCAATGCGGTCGTCAAAGGGGCACAATCACCAGCATTGTCAATTTATTATAAATTTTATTGAATAATATATAACTAATAGGCCGATTAGCAAACGAGTGGTATTTATTACATCGATGTGGTATTTTGTGTTGCTTATGATTTCCCTCGTGGCATGCAATGAAAGTATTAGGCCAGCTAGGCCGATCGTGCATAATACGACGAGTAACAAAAACTGGCGGAGGACGATAGCCTGAGGCAGAAGGTTCTGCCCGATAGCCGCAAACACGGCCAAAGCGATAGCGGCGGCACAAGAAATAATAAAAAATCTCTCATTAAATAGATTGTTCACGCTCCATCCCATCGGGTTAAGATCCGGTCGATGTCTTCTTGGATTGTATCGAACTGGACAACTCCAGAAGCTATTGCGTCTGCCTTCTGGGTCAACAAATCCTTGATCTCGGCCCCGGCGGCCGCGACATCGTCTCCGCCCTTCGCCGCAAGCGAAGCAAGTTCTATCGCTCCGGAGTAGCTAATCCCGGCGGAGAATTCATAGCCTCGCCAGCCGCCCAGAAGTATCGCTGCGGAACTGCCAAGCGATTGTTGCAGTTGTACAACACCGGGGCGACTCGCAGGATAACCGCGACCCCCACGACCCGCGTTCAGCTCATAATTTGCAAGATTTTGCAAATATGAATTAAATCCGTACACACCAGCTAACTTTGTCGGGAAGTACCCTCGCGCCCAGCGTGACTGGATGAAGCGAGCGAAGACCCTCGCTGGCCAAGTAGCCGAAACATCGGCCCCGCCGATATCATCGGCGGGATTGGTGACATTGAACGCAAGACCGATCAGAGACTGGTAGGCCCAGCCCCGGTGATTCTTATACCAAGACGTGGGAGAAGAGTTGATCGCGAAGCCACCTGCCAAATAAAAGGTACGCCTTGAAAAATCGAAATATAGGGTCACCTCCCCGCCGAATTCGACCCCCCGTGCCGCTCGACTTATTCCCAGCTTCACAGCCAATCCCGTTGGCCGCGCATCGGCTGCGATGTTCGACAGTGCCCACCCCGAAATACCAACTCCAACCAACGCCGTTTCCATCGCGGCTACGCCGGCCGTGATCGCGGTGGTATACCATGCCGAATAACCCGCCCTGCTCACAGATATGTTTACAACAGTACTCACTAGAAACATACCGCTTGGGTCGCCGTTCATCACTGGATTCCCCCCGGCGTACCCATACCGCATGAGCTGGAGCGGGTCGGCGTAGGTCCCGACCAGAGGGTCAACGCCCGGGAATCGCCCTGTTTGCATGTCGTAAGGTCGGCGGCGGTTATCGGACCACCCGGTCACCCGGTCCAGCCGCTCGCCGCGGTAGCGGTTGGGGTTGGCGGCTGCCCAGGCGCCGGCTAGGGCGGCCGCGTTGTTGCCAAAGGCGTCATACCGGTAAGCGGCCATGACCGCCCCGACCGCGGTGACGAGCTGCCGCGGGCCGCTGTGGAGGTCGGCCAGCAGGTACGCGACCTCCAGCCCGTTGCCCACGTTGCCATCGTAGTCCCGCAGCCCCGACAGCGGGTCGAGGCCGGCCCCGTACACGGTGGACGCCAGCAGGACCGGGGCACCGCCGGCCCCGTCCGACCACTCCTCGACGGCCTGGGCGAACCCGCTCGGGCTCCGCCCGTCCACCACGTACCGGGTGACGACGCCGTTCTCCGTCACCCGGCTGCGGATGCCGGCCGGGGTGTACTTGTACGCGGTGGTGGCCGCCGGCCCGCCGGCCGGGGTGACGCTCGCCCCGGCCAGCCGGCCCCGCAGGTCCCAACTGTAGGTGGCCGTCTCCCCGGTCGGGGTCGTCCCGTCCGGCCCGTACCCGGTCCGCGTTGTCAAGGACCCGTTGGCGTCGTAGCCGTAGACGATCTTACCCAGCCGGCTGGCCCCCCGCCACGTCTCCTCGGTCAGCAACCGGTCCCGGGCGTCGAACGTGGCCCGCACCTCGTCCGTCACCCCGCCCTTGGTGGTCGCCTTGGTGGTCCGGTTGCCGACCAAGTCGAGGGTGTAGGAGATGGTGTAGTCGTCCGCCGTCCCGGCCGCGTCCGCCACCTCCATCACCAGCCGATTCAGGGCGTCGTAGGTGTAGTTGACCGTGACCGCCGCCGGGCCGCCGGTCGGCTGGTTGACCGACTCGACCACCTGGGTGACCTGCCCGTCCGCCCGGCGGGTGTACTGGAAGTCGGAGAGCTGGGTGCCGGCGGCGCTCGTCTTGTTGGTGACCCGGGTGACCCAGCCGCGGGCGGCGTCGTACACGTAGTCGGTGTACCGGACCGGGGCCGCCCCCTGGGTCACGGTCACCGCGTCCACCGCCCCGGCTTGGTCGTACACGTAGGTCGTCTCGACCGGCGGGGACAGGGCCGCGTCGTTCCGCCGCAGCTCGCGGACCGTCTTGAGCCGGCCGAGCGGGTCGTACAGGTACTCGACCTGGGTCGGGCCGGTCCCCCACCCGCCCCCGCCGGTCCACATCCCGACCAAGCGACCCGTGCCGTCCTCGTACCGGTAGTTGATCACCCCCTCCGGCCCGCTCGCCCGGGTCACCCGGCCGCCGGTGTCGTAGTCGGTGTTCGTCACCCGGTCCGGCTGGCCGGCCGCGGTCTCCGTGACCGAGTCCTGCCGCCCGAGCGCGTCGTAGGAATACACCACCGACTCGGCCGGGGTCGGGCTCCCGGCCGGGTAGTAGTCGACCCGCCGCAGCCGGCCCAGGTCGGTGTCCCCGGCGATGTCGTAGTCGTACACCCAGTCCGTCTTCTGGCCCTTGAAGTCCAGGGCGTAGTCCGGGTTCCCGTACGAGTCGTAGGCCTTCGTCTCGACCGCCGCCGGCTCCCCGGCCACCGCCGGCAGGGTCCGGGTGAGCTGCTGGCCGAAGGCGTCGAAGGTGAACGCCGTCACCCGCCCCCGGGCGTCCGTTATGGTCCGTTGGTTCCCGTAGGCGTCGTACCCGTACTGGGTGACCGGCCGGGTCGGGGTGTTGCCGTTGAGCGGGTCCGGGACGGCCGGCTGGGTGACGGCGGTCAGCCGGTCCTGGGCGTCGTAGGCGTAGTCGGTCCGCTGCCCGGCCGGGTCCACCTCGAACGACCTGCGGCCGCGGAGGTCGTACCCCGTCTGGGCCGTGGCCCCGTCGGCGAACGTCACCCGGGTCTGCCGGCCGTCGGCGTCGTAGGCGTACCGGGTGACCGCCCGGCCGTCGGGGGTCAGCGGGGTGACGGCCGCCGGGACGGCGGTCGCCCGCACCCGGCCGGCGTCGTCGTACTCGGTCTCCGACCAGCCCATCAGGGCGTTGCCGTTGGCCGGGTCCCGGGTCTCGGACCGGGTCACCCGCCCGGCCTTGTCGTAGAAGGGGATCGACGTGGCCGAGCCGGTGGCGGCGGTCTGGGTCACCCGGCCGAGCTGGTCGAACGTGGTCGCGGACGTGCCGAGCGGCGTCGCGGCGGACCCGACGAAGATCGCCCGGGGGAACCCGGCCACCGTCACCACGTCGATGACCACGTCGGCGTACCGCTCGGTCGCCTTGACCCGCCCCTGCTCGTCGTAGACGGTCTTGGTGCCCCGGGTCGGGGTGCCCGGGACGAACGGGTCGGTCGCCCACTCGGCCCGGCCGAGGGCGTCGTAGGCCGTCCGGGTGACCGTCCCGTCGGGCGACCGGCTCTCGACCACCAGCCCCCGCCGGTCGTACACCGTCTGGCTCACCTGCCCCCGCGGGTCGGTCGAGAGGACCGCCCGCCCCTGCCGGTCGTACCCGGTCGTCGAGGTCTTGCCCCGCTGGTCGGTGCTGGCCACCGCCCGGTCGTTCCGGTCGAACGTCGCCGCGGTCGCCAGCGGCACCGACTGGTAGGGCGGGTCGGGGTTCACCCAGGTGAACGAGCTGCCGGTTTGGTTCCCGTTCGGGTCGTAGCCGTAGGTCGTATCGACGTCCGTCGTGCCGACCACCGTGGTCGCCTTGGTCAGCCGGCCGACCGGGTCGTACTGCATCCGGCTGACCGCCGCCCCGGCGGTCGTCCGGGTCACCAGCCCGCGGGAGTCGTACTCGAACCGGGTGGTGACCCCGGCGGCGCTCATCGTCTGGGTCAGGTTCCCCTTGTCGTCGTAGGTGTTGGTCGGCCCGTCCCCGTTCGGGTCCCGGACGGTCAGCACCTCCCCGTTCGGCCCGTAAGTCATGTACGAGGTCTTGCCGAGCGGGTCGGTCGTCGACCGGAAGTTCCCGCTCGCGTCGTAGGCCGCCGTGGTGACCGGGTCGTCCGCCGGGACCCCGGTCCCGGCCACCTGCCGGACGGTGGTCGGCAGCCCACGGACCTGCTTGTCCAGGTCGGCGTACCCCATCTGGGTGGTCGAGGTGGCCGGCCCGCCGGAGACCATCCCGGCCTTCACCTCGGTCGGGTTGCCCCACGCGTCGCTGGTCGTCTGGGTGGCGGCGGTGCTCCCGGCCCCGCCCGCCGGGTGCGGGGTGGTGACCGACTGGGTGCGGGCGGACACGTCGTACCCGAAGGTGGCGGCCGTCCCGTCGGCGTCGGCCACGGACTTGACCCGGTTCTTCCAGTTCGGCTGGACCGGCCCGCCCTCGCCCCCGGTGTAGTAGTCGGCCTGGACCGCCCGGGTGCCGTCGGCGTCGGTCACCGTGGTGAGGTAGTGCAGGGGGGCGGCCGCCCGGTAGGCGTAGGACGCGATCGTCGTCCCGGCCCGGTCGTCCACCCCGACCAGGTCGCCCCGGGCGTCGTACCGGTAGACGACGGCGTTCCCCCGGGGGTCCCGGGCGGCCACGACCCGGCCCCGGGCGTCCCGCTCGAACGTCACCTGCACCCCGCGGTTGCTGGTGATCGCGTCGTCGGCGAAGGTCAGCTCGTTCCCGTTCCGGTCCCGGACCCCGACCTGGTCCCCGTACGTCGCGTCGACCTCGTGGGTCAGCCCGCCGTACTCGACCACGTCGTAGGCGTTGCCGAACAGGACCGGGTTGTACCCGCCGACCTCGTAGTCGAAGTACTCCCCGGTCTCCGGGATCTTGGACAGCGGGGTCGGGTCGAGGGCCAGGGCGTTGAGCACCCCGGGGTCGGGGGTGAACGCCGGGTACCAACTGGTGACGATGCCGAGGAACCCCGCGGCCGGGACCGGGGTGAAGGTGTACCCGTCGACCCCGCCGTCCGGCCGGCGGACGTACACACGGGTCCCGTCCTTGAAGGTCGGCAGCCCGTTGATGAACGCCGGGCCGGCGGTCCCGGTGTCGACCGTCACCCCGTACCCGCCGAGCGACAGCCGCCAGCCGAACCCGAAGTCCCGCTCCCGGTCGGCGTCCAGGGTGTCGTACACCCGGCCGACGGTGACCGGGATGCCGGCGACCGGGATGGTCAGGTCGGTGGCCGACAGGGTGAAGTTGCCGAGCTTCAGCCGGCCGTCCACCTTGACCGCGGCGGTGGCGGTGCCGACGTTCCCGCCGGTGTCGGTGGCGGTCAGCCGGAGGGTGTACAGACCGTTGCGGCGGAGGGTCGGGTCGAACGGCTCGCTCACGTCGACCTTCGACCCGAGCCCGGAGGTCACCTCGCGGAGGGTCTCCCACCCCCCGGGCCCGTCGGCCGGCCGGATTTCGAGCTTCCACCGGAGGAGGCCGTCGGGGTCCTCGGCGTCGACCTCGGCGGTCGTCGGGGCGGTGACGGTGGTCGCCAGCGCCGGCACGCCGGCCACGGTCGGGACGACCGCGAGGGTGACGAGCGGGACCCCGGTCACGGCCGGGTCGACGACCGCCAGCGTGCGGGTGACGGCGGTGGTGTTGGGCTTGGGGTCGGTGGCGGTGGCCCGGACCTCGTAGTTGCCGGCCGCGGCGAACGTCCGGCGGCCGACCCCCTCGGCGTCCAGCCCGACCGCCTCCCAGGGGCCGCTGCCGGCCGGCCGGACCTCGAGCAAAAGGCTTGTGACGCCCACGTCGTCGCTCGCCCGCACCCGGAACCGGGCCGGCCGGTCGAGCCGGGCCGGGTCGTCCAGGAACTCGAGTTCGACCGTGGGCGCGGTGGTGTCGTCGCTGACGGTCAGGGTGAAGTTCTGGCCCGCGGCCGCCCCGGCCGGGTCGGTGACGGTGGCGGCCAGGGCGTAGGTGCCCTTGGCGGTCGCGTCCCACCGGACCCGCCCGGCACCGTCGACCGTCATCCCGGCCGGGGCCGCCCCGCCGCCCTGAAGGGCGACGGCGTAGGTGAGCAGGTCGCCGTCGAGGTCCTCGGCCCGGAGGTCGAGCCGGAACGGGTTGCCGGCGGTCACCGCCTGGTTCGCCACCGTGTTCAGGGTCGGGGCCTGGTTGCCGCGGACGGTCAGGGTGTACCGCTGCTCGGCGGACAGGGCCGGGGAGCCGTTGTCGGTCGCCCGGAGGACGACCGCGACCTCGGCCGACTTGCCCGTGGCCACGAACCCGGCCGGGACCGCCCAGCTCACCTGCCCGGAGGCGTTGACGGTGAAGCCGGCCACGGCCGACCCGTCCCGAATGTCGGTGGCGGTGGCCGTGTAGGAAAGGGTCTGGCCGTCGTCCGGGTCCCGGGCGGCGGCCGGGTACGAGTACGTCTTCCCGGTCGAGACCGCGATGACGGGGTCGGTGGTGAACGCCGGCGGGCGGTTGGCCGCCGGCTGGACGACCAGAATGAACGGCTGGTCGGACGCCGCCCCGCGGGCGTCGGTCGCCCGGACGAGCGGCGCGTACGTCCCCGCCGTCCCGGCCGCCGGCGTCCCCCGGAGGACCCCGTCGACCAGGGTGAGCCCGGTCGGAACGGTCCCGACCAGGGTGTAGGTGACGGCGTCCCCGTCCGGGTCCTCGGCCCGGACCGCGTACTCGTACGGCTGCCCGACCTGGGCGGTGGCCCGGGGGCTGCTCGTGAACAGGGGCGGCCGGTTCCCGTCCCGGACCAGGACGGCGAACGGGTGGTCGGCCGTCGCCCCGAACCGGTCGGTCGCCCGGACGGTGACCGCCTGGTACCCGGCCTGGGCGGCGGAGGGCCGCCACCGGAGGGCCCCGGTCGCCGGGTCGAGGACCACCCCGGCCGGGACGGCCCCGACCAGGCCGTAGGCGACCGGGTCGTCGTCCGGGTCGGCGGCCAGGGCGTCGTACCGGAACAGGCCCCCGATGTCGGCCGTCCGGGGCGGGGCGGTGACAAACTCCGGGGCCCGGTTGGCGGGGAGGGTGGCGACGACCGAGAGGGTGAACGTTTGGGTGTGCTGGTACTCCCGCTCCTGCTCGGGTCGAGGCCGGAGCGGGTCGAACGCCTGGAAGTGCCCGTCGGTCACCTTGACCTTGACCGTGTAATCCCCGACCTGGGTCGGGGTCCAGGACACGACCCCGGCCTCCGACAGGGTCATCCCGGCCGGCGGGCTGACGAGCGACAGGGTGACCGGGTTCCCGTCCGGGTCGAGGGCGGTGACCGGGTAGAGGTACTGTTGCCCGGCCGCGGTCACCGTCCGCGGGGTCGAGACGACCACCGGCGACCGGTCGGCCGGGGCGGTCCGGGCGTCGAGGGTGAACGTCTGGGCGTCGAACAGCCCGCCGCCGTTGGTCGCCTTCAGGGTGACCGGGTAGGTGCCGGGGCCGGGGGGCGCGGCCGTCACCACCCCGGTGGCCGGGTCGACCGTCACCCACGCCGGGGTCGAGCCCTCCTTGGTGTAGGCGAGGGTGTCGCCGACGGCCGCGTCCGGGTCGAGGGCCCGGAGCTGGTACCGGAAGGTCAGCCCGGCCTCGACCCAGACGGTCGCCGGGGACCCGGCCGGGACGGCGTCGGTCAGCGGGCTGGAGACGATGACCGGGGCGGTCCCGGGGAGGACGGTGACCTCGACCGGGACGAGGGCCACCCCGCCGTACCCGTCCCGGACCCGCACGAGGGCCGACCGGGGCCCGGCCTGGTCGGCCGTCGGGGTCCAGGTGACCGTCTGGGTGGCGTGGTCGAAGGCCATCCCCCCGGGGTTGACCGGGAGGTCGAACAAGAGCCCGTCCCCGTCCGGGTCGTTCGCGGTCGCGAGGAGGGTGTACGGAACCCCCACCCGGGCGGGCGGGAGGGGCGGGGGCGGGGCAACGGACAGGGTGGGCGGCCGGTTCACGGCGGTCGGGGCGGCCGCGAAGTTCTGCCCGGTGAGGGCCTGCCCGGCCGACAGGTTCACGGTGAGTGAACCCCCGGCCGGGAGGGCGAAGGACGGCCCGTCCGGCCGGGCCGCCCGGAGGGCGTAACCCGACCCGGGCACCACCCCGGCGACCGTGTACGCCCCGGCGGCGTCGGTCACCGCCGCCCACTCCCCGGCCGACCGCCGCCCGTCCCGGTCCCGGTCGACGAACACCGTCCAACCGGGTAGCCCCAACTCCCCGGCCTGCTGGGTCCCGTTGCCGTTGTCGTCCCGGAACACCACCCCGCCGACCGACGCCGGGGAGGCGGTCACCACGTCCAGGGTATACTGCTGGACCGCCTGCCCGCCCCGGCCGTCCCGGACGGTGACGGTCACCGTCCCGGAGGCGGCCGACCCCGGGGCGGCCCAGGTGACCAGCCCGGCCGGCGACACCTGGAGCCCGGTCAGGGTTGGGGAGGAGACGGCGTAGGCGAGCGGGTCCCCGTCCGGGTCGGCCGCGGCCACCTGGTACTCGTAGGCGGCCCCGGTCCGGACGACGGCGGCCGGCTGGTAGGCGTAGGCCGTCCCGTTCCAGAGGGCCGCGAGCGGGGTCGAGGTGACGACCGGCGGGCGGTTGCCGGCGGCCGGGTCGACCCGGACGGTGAAGGCGAGGGTCGTGGCCGGGGTGCCGGCGACCCCGTCCGAGGCGGAGAGGGTGACGGCCTGGTTCCCGATCTGGTCGGACCCGGGGGTCCAGGTCAGCACGCCGTTGGCGAAGGTCGCTCCGGCCGGGCCGGCGGTCAGCGTCACCGTCACCGGATCCCCGTCCGGGTCCCGGGCGGCCGGCTGGTAGGCGTACGCCGCCCCGACGGTGGCGGTGACGGCCGGGGCGGCGGCGAACACTGGCGGGCGGTTGGCCGTGGCCGGGAGGACGGCCAGCTCGAACCGCTGGACGGCCGACAGCCCCCGGGCGTCCTTGGCCTGGATCGCGACCGAGTACCGGCCGGCCGACCCGGCCGGCGGGGCCCAGGAGAGCTGGCCGGTCGCCCCGTCTACCGTCATCCCGTTCGGCTTGGCGAGGAGGGTGTAGGTCAGGGCGTCCCCGTCCGGGTCGTCGGCCCGGGCGGCGTAGGCGTAGGCCTTCCCCTCGCCCACCTCCAGGTTCGGGACGGTGGCGAACGCCGGCGGGCGGTTCGGGAGGGTCCGGAGGCGGAAGGCGTAGGTGAACCGCTTCTGGTTCGGGTTGAGGAAGGCCAGGGTCTTGACCCCGGTCGCCGCGCCCGGGGCCAGCCGGCCGCCGGCGACGAGGCCGCCGAAGTCGTAGTACGGGGTGCCGTCGGGCAGCCGGCCGTCGAAGTCCCGGAGCCGGACCTGGGGGTCGGAGAGGTCCTCGACGGTCAGGACCAGAGGGGCGGCCCAGGTGGTGTTCCCGGCGTTCCGCAGGGCCAGGTCGGCGTACAGGACGTCGGCCGCCTCGTCGAAACTGGTGCGGGCGTACTCGGGGGTGAAGGCGGCGACATCGGCGAGGGCCGAGGCGTCGACCCCGGCCGGCGGGGCGACCCCGGCGAGCGGCAGGACCGCGGTGGCGACCTCGCCGGCCCGGTCGACCGCGGTGAGCCGGAACGAGTTCTGCCCGGCCCGGACGGCCACCCGGGCGAAGAACCGGCCGGCCCCGTCCACCGCCTCGACCGGCCGGCCGTCGACCAGCACCCGGACGATCGGGGAGCCCGACTGGCCCGGGGTGGCCCGGCCGGTGACCAGGACCGCCTGGTCGGCCGGGAAGGTGCAGCCGGCGGCCGGCGACTCGACCGCGATCTGCGGCCCCGTGGTCGGGAAGGTCGCCCCGCCGAGGTGCCCGTAGGACTCGTAGTCCTTGTACCCGTAGACGGTCACCCCGAAGGCCGCGCCGGTGGTGCTGGTCAGGGCCTGGAGGGTGCCGGCCGGGACCGGCACCCGCAGCCCGACGTACCCGGTACTCCCGAACGTGAACGAGGTCGCCCCGGTGATCGGCTGGCCGTTGAGCCGGAGGCTGCCCTGGTCGGCCGCGGCGACCACCACGCTCAGGTAGTTGGCCGGCTCCCCCTCCGCGAACGCCCCCCCGGCGTCGGGGTAGTAGGGGGGGACGGCGACGGCGTACCGGCCGGCGAACTGGGTGACCGCCGGGACCAAGGTCATGAACGGGTCGCCTTGGTAGCTGCTGTTCTCGCTGAACTCACCAACCGTCACCCCGTTCGCGTCCCGGAGGAAATACGTGAGCGACTTGTTGTTGCAGTACTGCCCGACCAGGATGGGGGCCGATCCGGAGATCTCTAGTGTGCCGGGGTCGCGGATGAACTCGTAGAACCCGCCCCGCATCGGGATGGTAAAGGTTTCCGTCTGGACGCCGCCCCCGGTGGGGTACGTCTTGACGGTGACGACCGTGTTGGCCGCGGAGGCCACCACCCGGTAGGTGCCGCCGCCGTAGGTGTTGAGCGGGACGGTGAAGTACCGGGTGCCCCAGGCCGGCACCGGGGGGACCTGCTCCAGCAGGTGGTCTTCGGCCGGGAAGACGGACGGGACGCCCGTCGACTTGTGGGACCCGTACACGGCGACCGGCTTGGTCGCCCGGACCGCCGTGCCCGTCACGTCGTTCGCGTTCAGGGCCCCCAGCCCGTACGGCATCACCCCGGGCGGCTCCGACCGGTAGGTGTTGTTGGACAGGAAGTACGCGTCGCCCCGGTTCAGGGTGACGGTAAACGGGGTGCCGGGGGCGGCGGCCCCCCGGTAGACGGTCGGGGTGACCGTCACCTCGGTCCCGTCCTCGGTCGCGAGCACCACGAACCGCGAGCCCAGGGCGCCGCTGTTCTTGCTGTGGTAGCCGAGCAGGATGTAGTCGGTCCCGAGCTGCTGGGTGGGCAGGGCGTTGAGGGAGTCGGCGTTGAAGTTCTCCCGGTCCAGGGCGGTGACCACCACGTCGGCCCCGGCCGTGACGTGGACGCCCCGGCCGGGGTAGGTCGCGTCGTTCGTCGCCCCGAGCAGGGCCGACAGCGGCAGGTTGACGGCCGTCACCCTCCCGGGGTTGACGGCGAACGGGAGGGCGGCGACCCCCGGGACGCTGACCAGCCCGGTGGTCGCCGTCTCCCCGGCGATGTACAGCCGGAGGGTGACCGTGTTGGGGGTGCTGGTGGGTAAGTAGAGCCCGGCCGTCTGGTGCTCCGGGACGGTCAGCCAGAAGTCGGTCCCGCCGCCCCCGACCGGTGGGTCGGCGATCCCCTCCGGCCGGGTCGCGCCGGCGGACAGCGGGAACGTACTCGTCGCGGTGAGGCCGCCGGACGTGGCCGACCGGCCGGCCGGGTACGAGTAGACGGCCCGGTCCTGCCGGTCGACCACCCACAGCTCGGTCCCCCCGCCCGGGTTGACCGTCACCCCGGACGGGTCGGCGTTCGCCGGGTCGAGCTTCCACCGCCCCTGGAGGGCCCCGGCGGTCGAGTACACGAACACCTCGGCCGCCCCGCCGTCGGTCACCCAGACCGTCGTCCCGTCCGTCACCAGGTCGGTCGGCCGGGCGTTCGCCGGGTCGAGGGGGAAGGACGAGTTGGCCGCGGCCGTGGTGGCCGTGGTCGTCGCCCCGCCGGAGTACCGGTAGACCCGGCCGGCGGCCGCGTCGACCAGCCAGACGTCCGTCCCGTCGGTCGCCACCCCCTGCGGGTCGGCCAGCGGGGCGCCGGAGGCGGTCGCCCGCCACCCCCAGACCACCGCCCCGGCCCCGTCGTACGCCCAGACGGTCGACGCCGCGTCGGCCACCCACACCCGGGTCCCGTCCGCCTTGGCCGCCGCCCCACGGGGGGCGGCCGGCCCGCCGCCGGTGCCCTGGAGGGCGGTGTTCCCGAGCGGGACCCCGCCGGCGTCGTACCGGAAGGCGGCGTCGGCCGCGTCGTCCACCACGAAGAACTTCGGCGGGTCGGTCACCCCCAGGTCGACCCGGTCGAGCCGCACCTGGGTGGTGTTGTCCCGGTCGTTGTTCACCAGCCGGGCCACCAGCTTGGCCGGGGCCCCGGGGGTCAGCCCGGACAGGTCGAGGGAGACGGCCCCGGCCGCCGACGCGGGCCCCGACGACCCCCGCCCGGCGGCCGCCGGCAGCCCTTCGGTCAGGTTGTACGCCGTCTCCCGGTCGGTCCGGTACGGGGCGACCAACACCCTCCCGGTGGCCGGGTCGACCACCGCCACCTCGAACGCGTCCTTGACCGTCCCGGTGCTCGTCGTGTCGAACGACAGCAGGCTGTACGAGAGCCGGAGGACCCCGGGCCGGGCCGGAACGGCGAACGCCTTCTCGGCGAACACCTGGAACGAGTTCCCCTCGACCAGGACCACCCCGCCGCCGGACGCGGCCGCCGTCCCCCGCCCCGGGTCCGACCCGCCCCGCTCGCCGGTCGCCCACCCGGCCAACCCGGTCGGGGTGTGCCCGAAATCCGCGGCCGACGGGCCGGCCGCGGACAGGAGGTTGACCGAGACCACGGCCGGGGTGGTCGACCCGTACCCGGCCGGCGGGGTCTCCTCGACCGTGTACCGGGCCGGGGTCACGGTCCCGAACGAGTAGGTGCCGTCGGCCGCCGAGGTCTTGGTCTGGACGGTCGCCCCGGCGGCGTTCTTCAGGGCCACGCTGACGCCGGTGATCCCGGCCTCGCCGGCGTCGAACGCCCCGTTCCAGTTGGCGTCCACGAACACCCGGCCGCCGAGGGCCACCGACGCCTCGCCGAAGTTGTTGTTGACCGAGGCGGTGGACGCCCCGGCCGGGACGGCGAACGGGCCGAGCTGGTCGTTGACGGTGGCCCCGGCCCCCAGGGCCGGGGTGCCCACCTTGTCCAGCCCGTCCGCCCACCCGGGCGGCTGGGCCTCGGCGACAGTGTAGGTGCCCCACCGGAGGCCGGCGAAGCTGTACGCACCGGCGAAGTCGGTGGCCGTCGTCCGGCTGACCGCGGCCCCCAGGTGGTCGGTCCCGGTGAGCGTCAACACCACCCCCTGGAGGCCGGGCTCCCCGGTGGTCTTGGCGTTGTTCCCGTTGGCGTCGTGGTAGACGAACCCGGACAGGGTACTCGAGTGGACGGCGACGACGGCCGGGGCGGAGGTGACGGCGTAGTCGTTCGCCGCCCCGCCCGGGTTCCCCGGGTCCCCGGTCCGCTCGGTCGCCACCGGGTTGTAGGCCGACAGCGGGGTCGTCTTGTCCCCCGGGAGGCTCGTGTAGGTCAGCCGGGCGGCGGTCGACACCGCCTGCCCCGGCTCGGCCCAGGCGGCCAGCTTGGCCCGGAAGGTGAGCCGGGCCGTCTGCCCCCGGTCGAGGCGGGGGTATGTCGCCCGCAGGGTCGCCCCGACGGCCGCCGGGGGGTTCGGGACGGGGGTGATGCCGCCGCCGTGGGCGAAGGAGCCCGGCTCGTACACCAGCCCGGCCGGCAGGATGTCGGTCACCTCTAGGTCGAAGGCGTCCGACGCGCTGTCGGCCGCGTGGGCGATGTCGAGGGTGTAGGTGATCGACTGGGTCAGGGCGTCGGCGGCCGTCAGGCTCGGGGTCAGGGCCAGGGTGAGCCGGGGCTCGGCCACCGTGACCGCGGCCGACGCCGACCGGGACAGGCCGGTCGCGTACCCGACCGTCGCCTGGTTCGTCAGCCCGGTCCGGTCCTGGTTGGCGGCGGTGTTCAGGACGACCGCGGTCAGGGTCAGGGTGAGGGTCTCGGCGGCGGCGTTGTTCCGGTCGGTGTCGGTCAGCGTCCCGAGGTTCAGGACCGCCTGACCCCCCGGCCCGGCCAGGGCCGCCCGGGCGGCCGCCAGGACGGCCGGGAACCCGCCGGCCACCGAGGTGGTGACCGCGGCGCCCGACGGCGTGAGGGCGTCGAGGCTGACCACCGCCATCCCCGGGCCGACCAGGTCCGTCAGCACAGCGTTCGGGGTGGTCCCCTCCGGCAGGGTCAGGGTGACCTGGAAGGCGGCCGTCTCCCCGACCGCCAGCTCGGCCCCGGCGGTGGACGGGAGGCCGGACCCGGTGAGCAGGACCTGGACCCACGGGTTCACCGACACCCGGGCGGCGTCCTGGAGCGGTTGGGTGACGAAGTTCGGCCCGCCCTCGACGGCCGCGTAGTTGACGACGGTGGCCGTCCCGACGTAGTCGGCGGCGGCCGCCGGGTCGGCCACCTGGAGGTCGTAGGCGACGACCAGGACGTTCTTGCCGAGCAGGCCGCCCGAGTTGATCGGGTTCCCGGCGTCGTCCCGGCCGCGGGCCAGCGCCCCGGCCGACGCCGACGGGTCGTTCAGCTGCAGCCCGCTGCCGAACAGCCCGCCGGAGAGGGCCGTGTACGGGAGGGCCGCCCCGGTCCCGTCGGTCACGGTGAGGTTCAGCCCCCCGGCCGGGACCACCAGGCCGGCCGGCATGACGTCCTTGACCACCACGTCGAACGCCCCGCGGGGACCGCTCCCGGCGTTCTCGACGACCACCGCGAACCGCACCCGGTCGAGCGAGTCGACCCGCTCCAGGTCGGCGTCGACCGGGGCGGCCGCCAGCCCGGGGGAGTCGACCCGGCCGGTGAACGGGGTCGCCGACCCCGGGCTCCCCCACGTCACCCCGGCCGGGCCGACCGCCCGGGAGAACACCCCCCGCGGGTTGTCGGTCGAGACCGCCCCCTTGGTGATCGCCAGCCGGGGCTCGGCCAGCGGGACCGAGGCCACCCGGGCGACGGCCCCCAGGGCCCCGGAGCTGTTCGCCTCCTCCGAATACCCGAGCACGGTGAGCGGGGTCCGGTCCGGGAACGGGGCGGCCGTCACCTGGACGGTGAACAGGAGGTCGACGACCGTAGCCCGGTCGAGGGGGTCACTGAGCGAGCCGTAGGCGAACCGGAGGGCGTTGTTTGTCCCGTCGACCGTGAGCGTCGGGGTGACGGCCGGGAAGTTGGCCAGGAACGTGTCGGCCGGCCCGGGGCGGGCCGCCCCGGCGGCCGGGATCCCCCCCGCGGCGTGGGTGTAGGTGAACCCGGCCGGGACGAACGCCGGGGGGAGGAAGGCTGAGAGGTTGAGCGCCCCCACGTCCCCGGTCCGGAGGGTGTACGTCAGCCGGTAGGTGACGGCGTCCTGGGCCTTGACCGCGGCCGGGAGGGTGGTGCTCCCGTTGACCGCGTACACGGCTACCGCCAGGTCCCCGCGGGGCACCGACGCCGCAGCCAGGTGGGTGTCCGCCGGGAACGCGGCGGGGGAGACCGGGACGAAGGTCGCCGGGTTGAGCAGCCGGCCCTTGGCCTGGGGCGGCGTCGACCCGAACCCGGACACGGCCCCGAGGGGATCCCCCTGCTTGACCGCCGGGTTGGGCGGGCCGTAGGCGTCGGAGTAGCCCTCCTGGACGACCGTCCGATACCGGACGGTGACGGTCGTCGGCCCGCCCCCGGGCGGGGCGAGGAAGGTGGCGCTGCCGGCCGGGTCGACCAGCCCGCCCAGGAGCCGGTCCCCCTTGCCCCGGGCGGCCATCTCGTTCGACACCCGGAAGTCGAGGAGGGTCGTCCCGTCGGTCCCGTCCAACTTTCCGTCCGGCGGGGACGAGTACTTCGGGGTGACGGTGTAGTTGGCCGGGGCGAACCCGGCGGCCGCCAAGAAAAATCCGTTCCCGTCTACCTCCAGGGTGGGGGCGAACGACAGGTCGAGCCGCTGGCCGTCCGGGACCGTGTCCGTCACCACCGCCTGGTCGAGGGCGTAGTAGTCCGACACCTGGGCGGTGACCGTGTGCTCGAGCACGTCCCCCGGGGTCGGGCCGGCCGACCCGGCGTCCGGCGGGACGACCGCGACCACGTGCCGGGCGGCCACCGACCGCAGGGTCAGGGCGTGGTCGACGGCCAGCCGGTCGCTCGGGACGACCGCCGAGGCCCCGTCCCGGGTGTCGACCGGGGCCCAGGCCGCCGACCCCTTGGCGTTCAGGTTCGCCGTCGCCGCCGCCCCGGTCGCGGGGTTCAGGACGTTCCCGCCGGAGTCATTGAGCCGGGGGGCGTACAGTGTGTAGGTCAGCTCGGCGTCGTTCGCCCCGGCCGTCCCGGTGAATCCCGCGAACCGCCGGGTCAGTGTCCCGCCCGGGGTCGCGGGCGGGGTGGCGACCGCGGTGGTGGCGACCGGGCTGCCGGCGACGGTGGTCGCGTCCACCCCGACGTACTGGAGGTTGGTCGGCAAGACGTTGGTCAGGTCGAGGCTGGTCAGGGCCAGCCCGGCGGCGACATTCGCGGTCACCTTGTACTGGCGGGGGAAGTTCGGCCCGGTGGCGGTCTCGTCGTCGGTCCCGAGGTACGTCTGGGCCAGGGTGTACAGGGCCGGCGCGACGGCCGCCGTCGCGTACCCGGTCCCGCCCTGGGCCACCTGGGGGTCCGGCCCGGGGTTGTCGAGCGGGTCGGCCCCGTACCGGAACAGGCCCCGGGCCTTGACGGTCAGGTTGGTCCCCGGGTCGGCCCTGTTGCTCACCTGGGCGGTGACGGTCACCGCCGCCGCCGGCTGGCCCGGGGTGAAGCCGTGGAACGGGAGCGGCAGGGTCACCACCTGGTTGCCGGCGGCGTCGTAGGTGGTGGCCGACGGGGTCATGGTGATCCCGTAGGCGGAGGCCGAGACGAAGGTGATGCCGTCGTCGTCGGCGGTCCCCGCCGCCGCCCCGTCGGCACCCGAGGCCGGGAGGGTGAGCTCCACCGCCGGCCCGTACCCGGTGTCGGTCGCCGAGGTGTTGTCGAAGGTGGCGGTGAAGGTGAAGGTTTCCCCGAGCAGGGCCTCGGCCGGAGCCGACAGGGTGGCGACCGGCTGGGGGGCGGGAGTCGGGTCGTTGCTCGCCGCCAGGTTCACCCCGCCGGTCGCGTCCGGCCCGAACGGGAAGAACTCGGCCGTCGGCAGGGCCACCGGCAGCCCGGTCACCCCGGAGAACACCCGGACGGTGGCGACCACCCCCGGCCCGGTCCCGGCCACCACGTCGGCGAACGGGTCGTCGTCCACGTATGCCAGGGCCACCACCACCCCGGCCGTCGTCCCGGCGGCGAACGGGGCGAAGTCGAGGAGCACGTCCCCGGTCCGGCCGGAGAACACCCGGACCCGGGACTCCTCCCCGGGCCCCGACCCGACGGCCAGGTCGGGGGTGCCGTCGGCGTCCACGTCCCCGGCCTTCCAGTCCGCCCCGACCGCGACCCCGGCCCGGGACTCCGGGTCGGACGCGAAGAAGTTGCCGAGCGGGCCGGAGAGTTGCTCGCCGGTGGCCAGGTCGAACACCCGGACCCGGGGGCCGCCCCCGGCCCCGGCCCCGACCGCCAGGTCCGCCCGCCCGTCCCCGTCGAAGTCGGCGGCCGCGACCGTCGCCCCGCCCCGGAAGTCCTCCTCGAAGGCGAAGAACGACCGGACGAGCTGGCCGGTCCGGCCGTCGAACACCTGGACGTGCGGCCCGCCCCCGGCCCCGGCCGCGGTGATCACTTCCGGGACCCCGTCCCCGTCGGCGTCGGCCGCCGCCACCTGGACCCCGCCGGCGAAGTCCGGGGCGTAGGCCAGGAGGTCGCCGAGCGGGCCGGGGACCGGGTCCCCGGTCTTCCCGTCCAACACACGGACCCGCGGCTCCCCGCCCGGGCCGAGGGCCGTCACCAGGTCGGGGAAGCCGTCCAGGGTGAAGTCGGCGGTGGCCACCCGGACCCCGCCGGCGAACGCCGGGTCGGCCGCCAGCCGCTCGAAGTTGAGGGCCCCCGTCTCGGCGTCGAACGCCCGGACCAGCGGGGGCGGCCCCTGGCCGGCCCCGGCGTAGATGACAGGGTACGGCAGCGGCCGGCCGTCCGGGACGACCCGCTCCTCCAGGGCCTCGACCCCGAGCCGGTCGGACAGGAGACGACGGCGGCCCCACGCCCGGCGGGCCAGGTCGGCCAGCCGGGCGTGGAGGGCGAACAGCCGGTCGAACCGGGTGAACGCACCGAGGCGGCGGGGGAGGGCGAGCCGGGGCACGGGCGGGCCTCGACGGCGTCGGGCGGCTGGGGCTGCGAGCGTACCGGCCGGACGTGGGGTGAATGGTCTCGCGCGGACCGGGGGCCGTCAACAACGAACCGGGAATTTTCTCCAAGTTTTTCCCAAAGCTGGACCGCGGTGAGGTGCCCCCAGGGTTCGCCCCGCCCCGGCGGGCAGCCCTTCACCCGCCCGCCGGGACGACCCCGGTGAGGATGGCCTCGACCACCGGCTCCCCGTCCCCGGCCAGGGCCGTGGAGGGCCGGTCGGCCTCCCACACCCACCGGGCCCGGTGGCGGAGGATCGCCGCGTACACCGGGTACAGGTTCCGCCCGAGGCGCGTGACGTACCCGTCCGGGTAGCGGAGGGTGATCCCGGCGGCCGGGTCGTACTCGGCCCGGGCGAGCCAGGCGTATCCCAGGGCGAGGCTCGACCCGGTCTTCCGCCGGAACTCGAGCATCGGCGGCGCGGCCCCCTCCCCGGCCTCGTCGAACGCCCGGTACCCGGCCGCCCAGTCCCACCCCGCCACGGACGGCGGTAGCTCCAGTGGCCCGTCCCGGTCGAACGCCCGGCTCACGGCGGCCGCCCGACGGGCCGGTCGCGGCCTTCGTGAGTTCCACGGCCTAGGGCCGGGTCCGGGCCGCGGTCCTGCTCCCGGTACTCCTGGGACTCTCGGTATCCCGGCCGCCGGCCCGCCCAGGCCCGCCACGCCCGCTGCCACCCCCCGAAGGCCCCGGCCGCCCGGGGTGGGCTACCGCCCGAGGCGGGCCGTGGGGCGGCGGAAACAAACCCCTCCCCCCTCCCCGGACCACCCGTGCCCGGAAGACGACCTGGTGCGACGGGGACAGGGTCAACCCGACCGGCGGGCCGAACCGGACGAACCGCCGGTCGGGCCGCCACGAGACCGGCCTCGGCCGTCAGGAGGTCGAGCAGGGAGCCTCGGTCCCCGCGGACGCGGCCCCGCGGCCCGCCGGCTAGAACCACCCTCCCCCCGAGGTCCCGGACCAGGGCGAAGAGCCGGGCGGCCGCCGGGTACCCGAGTTCGTCGGCCGCCTCGACCCACACGACCCCGCCGCGGACCGGTTCCCGGTACGTCGGGTCGGCGAGAAACCGCGCCAGCGTGCCGGTCCCGCCGGCCCCGGGGTGCGGGTCGAGGACGAGGACCGGCCGGCCCGCGGCCTCAAGAAGGGAAACCGCCGCCCGCGTGTGACCGGGCGGGAGGTAGGCGAGAGTCACCCGGTCCCTGGAAGAAAAGACGGCGGATTCGAGCGGGGGGTACGGGCCGTGTCCGAGCGGCCCGCACGCCCCCCGCCCGGCCCGGGCGAGGGCGAGCGCCTTGGCTTCGGCGGTCAGGGCCACACGGGTAGCGACGTGGGGGACGCCGCGGACCGGCCGGACGAGGACCCCGAGGCTGGGGTAGGCGGCCCGCACGCCCGCCACGTCCACCCACCCGGCCCCGGCCCGGAGGGCGTGGGCAAGGAACTCCCGCTCCGGGATCAAGGCCCGCCGGTCGAAGAGCCGTGCCGACACCTCGGCCAGCACGACGCGGGGTGAGACGGGCGGGTCGTCCCCCACCCCGTCCCGCCGGCAGACCGTGGCGACCGCGACCCGCTCCTCGGGGCCCAGCCGGGCCGCCCACGCCCGTGGCAGATCGTCCCAGCCGGCGGCCCGGGCCGCCGGCTCCCGGGTCACGACCCCGAGCCGGGCCTTGGCCCGCGGGTCACTCAGCCCGAGGGCTTCGGCCCGCCCTTCGACCACCCGGGTCCGCCGGGAGAACTCCCGAAGAATCCGATCCGGGACCCCCGCCAGCTCCCACCCCCCGGCGGTCCGCCGGACCGGGTACCTAAGTGTCCGGACCCGGGCGGCCAGTCGGGCGTGGAACACGGCCTCGTGGTACGGGGCGTCCCGCCAGGCGGCCGAGAGGTCTAGGGCCTTCCACCGCCCCTCGGCCGGGTCGAAGGTGGCGTTGAACACGACCGCGTGGACGTGCAGGTGGGGGTCGGGCGTGCCCCCGACCGGGCGGGCGGTCCGGTGGACGAAGGCGGCCCAGACGAGGCACCCGGTCGGCCGCTCCTCCCGCCCGCCGCCGGCCCGCACCCGCACCCGGGCGTCCCCCTCGACCCCGGCCAGCGCCTCGACCGCCGCGGCCAACACCGCCGCCGGGAGGGCCGGGTCGCCGCCGAGAGCGGTCACGACGGACAGGCTCTTGGGCGGGTGGAAGGACAGGTCGTACCCGACTCGTCGGTAGGTCCGGGTCCGGGGGGTGAGCTGGGCCCCGGTCGCCGGGTCGAGGTTGTGGCACAGCCGGGCGAAGTCGTCCGGGTCGACCGCCCCCGCGAGGCCGAGCCGCCCGGCCCCCCGGCCGCCCCAGACGCCGGGGCCGTCCCCGCCCTCGGGGTGGCCCCCGCCGGTGTAGTACCGCTTGGTTCTTGCCGCGTCGGTGAGCTGGACGATCCGGAACACGGGCCGAGTTTACCCGGACGGGCCGGCCGCGCAACCCCGCGTTCGACGGCCCTCCCCCGGCCCGGCGGACGCCCCGCGCGGCCCGGCCCGTCCGGTCCAGACGCCTCTCCTATGCCGTCCGCCGGGTGGAACTGGCCGGGATCGACCGTGCGGCCGCGGTCCGAACTCCCCAGCCGCCGAACAAAAACGGAACGCCGTAGTCCTCCCCGTGGAACGTGCGTGTCGTAACCGGCCGACGACCGCGCCCGGACCCGAGATGTCCTGGCGTCCCAGGGTCGCCCAGCCTGGATCCTGAACGAGGCAGTCGATTGCCGGTCGAACCCGTCGTCCGGCGGCCCGTGGAACGGCCCAGGACGGCCGTGGCGGGGCGTTCGGGTACGGACCCAGGCCGACCCCTACCCCCCTCCCGACCGCTCGGCCTGGCGGCCCATCTACGGCCCCGAACCCCGGCCGCCGCAGAACGACCGGCGGAAACCCCGGGGTTTCCGCCATTCCGGCTGACCGGGGTTGGCGGGGTTGCGGCACGCCCGGGCGTGCCGGGTCGCCCGGCGTTTGGGGGGTTGCCGCAACCCGGCAAGCACCGCCAACCGGGAAGGCGGGAATGCCGAGAACGGCGGTGTTGACGGGTTGACGGGATGGCCGAAAGCCCGGCATCCTCGGGGTAGCCGCGTTGGCGAAACCCCGGGGTCGCGTGCGTCCCACCCCCCGGCCGCGGCATGCGGAGGAGGTTCGTGCGGACGATCGCGGTACTCAACCAGAAGGGCGGCTCGGGGAAGACGACCACCGCCGTGTGCCTCGGGGCGGCCCTGGCCGAGCGGGGGCGGCGGGTGCTGCTCGTCGACCTCGACCCCCAGTACTCGGCCACCACCTGGCTCTCCACCCTGCCGGTCGGGCGGGGGGTGTTCGACCTGTTCGCCGACCCCCGCGGGACCTCCCTCCAGGCCGTCGCACGGCCGACCGCCACCCCCGGGCTCGACCTGGCCGGGGCGTCGGCCTGGCTGGTCGGGGCGGAGAAGGCCCTGTCGGCCGAGCCCGGGGCCGAGACGATCCTCAAGGAGCACGTCGCGGCCCTCCCGGCCGGGGCCTACGACTACCTGCTCATCGACTGCCCGCCGACCCTCGGGGTGCTGTCGGTCAACGCCCTGACCGCGGCGGCCGAGGTCCTGGTCCCGGTCGAGTGCCACGTCATGGGCCTCCAGGGGCTGGCCCAGCTCGCCCAGACGGTCGAGCTGGTCCGCCGGCGGCTGAACCCGGCCCTTCGGATCGCCGGGATCGTCCCGTGCCGGCTCGACGCCCGCACCAACCACGGTCCCGAGGTGGTGGCCAAGCTCCGGGCCCGGTTCCCGGAGACCACCGCGACCGCCGTCCGGGAGAACGTCCGGCTGGCCGAGTGCCCGTCGATGGGGGAGCCGATCACCGCCTACGCCCCGGCCTCGGCCGGGGCCGAGGACTACCGGGCCCTGGCGGCCGAGGTGATGGCCCGGGAAGGGGGGGAGGGGGGCCGTGCCGCGAACAGTTAAGAGTACCATCGGCCGGGACCCGTGGGCGTCGGTCATCCCGCTCCCGGAGCCGGCCCCGGACCCGGCACACAGCGGACCGGCCGCCCCGGCCCTGGCGGCCGATGGAGGCGGGTCCGCGGAGGCGGCGGAGGCATCGAGTGTGGCGTCGGCGGACGGGGTGGGGGAGGGGAGAGCCCGGCCGGCAATCACCCCCCGCCGGCCGCGGGGCCGACCGCGACGGGCCGCCACCCCAACGGCCGCCCCGGCACCGCCGCCCGAGCCG